>NZ_JBEXCS010000049.1:0-70174 GCF_040605395.1 Streptomyces sp. NPDC005648
TGCTGACCGGCGCCCCCGCACGCCGGGTGGTCGTCGCCGAGCCCCGCCGGATCGCGGCCGGTGACCCCGCTCTCGTGCGGCGCCGCGCCCAGGCCCGCCGGGCCCGCCGCGAGACGCTGTTCGGCTACGGGATGGTGTCGCTGTCCCTGCTCGTGGTCGTCGTCTTCACCGTCGGGCCGATCCTGGCCTCCTTCGTCCTCGCGCTGTTCAAGTGGGATGCGATCTCCGACCCGCAGTTCGTGGGCCTGGACAACTTCCGCACGCTGTTCAGCGACACATCGGTCACACACTCCTTGCTGGTGACGGCCGGCCTCGCCGTGATGATCGTGTTCCTGCAGGTCGTCCTCGGACTGGGCCTGGCGCTGCTGGTCGCCCAGCGCGCCTCGAAGATCGTGCAGAACCTGTTCCGGGCGGCGTTCTTCCTGCCGATGCTGGCTTCCGCCGCGTCGATCTCGATCGTGATGGCGTACGTCTTCAACGACCAGTTCGGCGTCATCAACTACTACCTGGGCCTGCTGCATCTGCCCGAGGTGTCCTGGCTGAGCTCCACCGGCGGGGCGACGGCCACCATCGTGATCGTCGCCGTGTGGCAGCAACTCGGCTTCACCTTCATCCTGTTCGTCGCCGCCCTCGGCTCCGTGCCGCGGGACGTCCTGGAGGCCGCGCAGATCGACGGCGCCTCCTCGGCCCGCATGTTCTGGCGGATCAAGCTGCCGCTGATCAGCCCGACCGTGCTGTTCGCCTCGACCGTGGGCCTGATCAACACGATGCAGCTGTTCGACCAGCCCTATGTGATGACCAAGGGCGGCCCGGGCGACTCGACATACACCACCGTCCTGCTCGTCTACCAGACGGCCTTCCAGAACCTGCAGTTCGGCTACGCCTCGGCCATCTCCGTGCTGCTGTTCGCCGTCCTGCTCGTCATCACGGCCGTGCAGTTCACGGTGAGCCGAAAGTGGGTGTTCTACGCATGAGTGCCATTCTCGACAAGCAGCCCGCGCCGGCCCTTCCCGCACCGCGCCGCCGCCGTCGTCGTGTCAGCGCCGGACGGCTGCTGTCCCTCGCCGTGCTGACCGTGGCGGCCGTACTGGTCGTCGCCCCGCTCGTGTGGGCCCTGTCCACCTCACTGCGCACGCCGGCCACCTCCTTCGACCAGCCGCCCAAGTGGTTCCCCACGGATCCGATCTGGTCGAACTACACGGCCGTGTTCGACAAGGTCCCGCTCGCCACGTTCTTCCTCAACAGCGCGATCGTCACCGGGCTCATCGTGGCCGGCCAGCTCATCACCTCGACGATGAGCGGCTACGCCTTCGCCATGGTCCGCTTCCGCGGCAGCAAGCCCCTGTTCTGGGTCATCCTGGCCACCATGATGGTGCCGGTCCAGACGACCATCATCCCGGTCTTTTTGATCATCAAGTACCTGGGTCTGACCGACAGTCGCATGGCCCTGATCCTGCCCGCGGTCGGCGGCGCCTTCGGCACCTTCCTGATGCGCCAGTACTTCCTGCAGATGCCCCGCGAACTCGGCGAGGCGGCACGCGTGGACGGAGCCTCGCACTTCCAGGTCTTCGCCCGCATCTACGCCCCCATGGCCCGCGCCCCGATGGCCACTCTGGCAGTGCTGACCTTCTCCGCCTACTGGAACGAGTTCTTCCGCCCGCTGATCTTCCTGCAGACCACCGACAAGTTCACCCTCCCGCTCGGCCTGGTGAGCCTGCAGGGCAGCAACGGCACCGGCAGCGTCTCGATCGTCCTCGCCGGGGTGATCATCGCCCTGATCCCCAGCGTGCTGATCTTCCTCGCCGCCCAGCGGTACTTCGTCGAGGGAATCGTGGCCGGCTCCTTCCGCTGAGCCCTTCCCCCCGCTCTTTGCACTCCCTGAAAGGCACGCGTGTGTCCACCGCGCCCTCTGACACCCATGACCCCCACCGTCCCGTCGCGCACCTGCGCCCACCGGCCAACTGGATCAACGATCCCAACGGGCTGGTCTTCCACGACGGCACCTATCACGTCTGCTACCAGTACAACCCCTACGGCACCCGGCACGCGAACATGCACTGGGGCCACTTCCGCAGCCCCGACCTGGTCAGCTGGGAACCCCTGCCGATCGCCCTGACCCCCACCCCCGGGGGCGTGGACGAGGACGGCTGCTTCTCCGGCAACGCCGTCTCCGACGGCGACCGCATCGTCGCCTTCTACTCCGCCTACCGCCGCGACCGCTGGGACCAGCCGGTCACCACCGCGACCTCTCACGACAACGGCCGCACCTTCGCCCCCCGCGGGCAACTGCTCATACCCGCGCCGCCCGAGGGCACGACCATGTACCGCGACCCCTACGTGTGGCGGCACGGCGAGGGCTGGCGGATGCTGGTCGGCGCCTCCCTCGCCGACGGCCGCGCCGCGGTCCTCCTCTACGCCTCCCCCGACCTGGAGACCTGGACCTACCTCGGCCCCTTCCACACCGGCGCCCCCGAGCCGGTCGGCCCGCCCGGCGCCGGCCTGCTCACCGGCGAGGGCTGGGAGTGCCCCCAGTACCTCCCGGCCGCCGACGGCTTCGGGCGCGGCGCCCTCATCGTCGCCGCATGGGACGACCACGACGGCCCCCGCTCCGTCCTCGCCCTGGCCGGCCAGGAACACGACAACGTTCTCCACCCAACCGCCCCCCAACTCCTCGACCACGGACCCGACTTCTACGCCCCCGCACTCCTGCCCGCGCCCGGCGGGCGATGGCTGCTGTGGGGCTGGTCCTGGGAGGCCCGCCAGGAGGAGTGGTCGGACGCCGACGGCTGGGCCGGCACGCTCACGCTGCCTCGCGAGATCACCCTGACCGAGGACGGCCGCACACACCAGCAGCCCGCCGAGGAACTGTTCGCCCTGCGCGGCCGGCACACCATCCACGCCACGGGACAGGTACCCGACCCGATTCCGGTGGAACTGGGCCAGGTCGCCCGCAGCTTCGACCTCACAGCGCGCCTGGAAGCCACCGGCACAGCCGGCCTGCGACTGATCACCGCCCCGGACGGCACCGAATACCTCGACATCCAGCTCGACGCCGACGCGGGACGGCTGGTCGTCAACCGCGACCACGCCTCCCTCGACCCGCGCGCCCGCGGCGGCACCTACACGATCCCCTGCCCCAGCGGGCAGCCCGTCGACCTGCGCCTCGTCGTCGACCACTCCATCGCCGAGATCTTCCTGTCCACCGGCGAGGCACTCACCGTGCGCTTCTACCCCGTCGGCGAACGCCACTTCTACCCGGTCCGCGACCACTGGCACCTCGAAGCCCGCGCCACGCGGGGCGCACTCCTCGACTTCACCGTCGACGTCTGGGAGCTCCAGCCGCTCCAGATCAAGGAATCCGCCGTCGCCGCCCCGGGCCGCAAAGGACGTACCTCATGACCACCGTCGTCATCGGCGAGGTCCTGGTGGACCTCGCCTGGCACACCGGCACCGCCCACATCGTCCCGCACCCCGGCGGCAGCCCCGCCAACGTCGCCGTCGGCCTGCACCGGCTCGGGCAACCGGCCACCCTCATGACCTGCTGGGGCGACGACCCTCCCCCAGCCTTCGGCCGGGGGGACCCCCATGGCGACCTGGTCCGCGCGCACCTGGACTCCATCGACGTCCAGGTGCACCGCCTGCCCAGCGCCTCCGGCCGCACCACCATCGCCCTCGCCCACCTCGACGACGCCACCGGCAGCGCCCGCTACGACTTCCTCGCGGCCTGGGACCCACAGGACATCCACCTGCCGGAGCAGGCCATGCTGATCCACACCGGCTCACTCGCCGCTGTCGTGGAACCCGGCGCGACCCGGATCGTCGATACCTGTCGCGCCCACCGCGCCCGCCCGGGCCGCTCCGTCTCCGTCGATCTCAACGTCCGCCCGGCCGTCCTGCCCGACCGCGACGCCTACCGCACCAGAGCCGAACGGCTGGTCGCCACCGCCGACCTGGTCAAGGCCAGCGACGAGGACCTGGCCTGGCTCTACCCCGGCCTCACCCCCGAAGCAGCGGCACGGGCCCTGCTCGCCCTCGGCCCACGCCTGGCCGTCATCACCCGCGGCGCCCAGGGCGCAACCGCCCTCACCGCCGAACACCAGGTCACCGTCCCCGCACCGCCGACGCACGTCGTCGACAGCATCGGCGCAGGCGACGCCTTCCAAGCCTGCCTCCTCGACACACTCCTCCAGCCCGACGGCACCATCCGCCTCCCCGGCACACCCGCCGAACTGGAAGCCGTCCTGCGCCGATGCGTCCTCGCCGGCGCCCTCACCTGCGCCCGCGCAGGCGCGCAGCCTCCCACGGGCGAGGAGATCACCGCGGCGCTGACAGCCCCGTCCCCCTCCCCGGCACCCACCACACGGTGAGCCCCATGCAGCCCCCTCCGCCGAAGGACCCCGCCATGTCCACCACCAGCCCCTGGTGGCGCAGCGCCGTCATCTACCAGGTCTACATCCGCAGCTTCGCCGACGGCAACGGCGACGGCGTCGGCGACATCGCCGGCCTGCGCTCCCGCCTGCCCTACCTGAAATCACTCGGCGTCGACGCCCTGTGGATCAACCCCTGGTACAAGTCCCCTATGGCGGACGGCGGCTACGACGTCGCCGACTTCCGCGCCATCGACCCCCTGTTCGGCACCCTCGCCGACGCCGAACAGCTCATCACCGACGCCCACCGGCACGGCATCCGCATCATCCCCGACATCGTGCCCAACCACATCTCCGACCAGCACACCTGGTTCCGGGCCGCCTTGAGCGCCAGCCCCGGCAGCCCGGAGCGTGAACGCTTCGTCTTCCGCCCCGGCCGCGGCCCCGACGGCGCCGATCCGCCCAACAACTGGGTGTCCTGCTTCGGCGGCCCGGCCTGGACCCGCGTACCCGACGGCGAGTGGTACCTGCACCTCTTCACCCCCCAGCAGCCCGACCTCAACTGGCAACACCCCGAGGTGCATGCCGAGTTCGAGTCCATCCTGCGGCTCTGGTTCAGCCGGGGCGTCGACGGCTTCCGCATCGACGTCGCCCACGGCCTCATCAAGGACCCCGAACTGCCCGACCTGGCGGACAGCCAGACCCCGCACCCCCACTGGGACCGCGACGACGTCCACGCCATCTACCGCACCTGGCGCAAGATCGCCGACGAATACCCCGGCGAGCGCACCTTCGTCGCCGAAGCCTGGACCGACACCCCCGACCGGCTCGCCGCCTACGTCCGCCCCGACGGCCTGCACACCGCCTTCAACTTCGACTTCCTCATGGCCAGCTGGAACGCCAAAGACCTCCGCGCCGCCATCGACGACTCCCTCACCATGCTCAGCAGTGTGGGCGCACCGGCCACCTGGGTCCTGTCCAACCACGACGTCATGCGCCACACCAGCCGCTACGCCCGCAAGCACGTCAAGCGGTGGATACCCAACGTGCTGTACGAACCCGACGGCCCCGCCGACCTCACCCTCGGCACCCGCCGCGCCCGAGCCGCCGCCCTCCTCATGCTCGCCCTCCCCGGCGGCGCCTACATCTACCAGGGCGACGAACTCGGCCTCCCCGAAATCGAGGACCTCCCCGACGCCGTACTCCAGGACCCCGTCTGGGAACGCTCCGGCCACACCAACCCCGGCCGCGACGGCTGCCGCGTCCCGATCCCCTGGTCCGGACAGACCGCCCCCTTCGGCTTCAGCCCCGAGAACGCCTCCACCGCACCCTGGCTGCCGCAACCAGCTCACTGGCGCGAGCGCAGCGTGGAGGCACAGACCGGCGACGAGACATCCATGCTGGAGCTGTACCGCACCGCCCTACAGCTCCGACACGAGCACCCCGCCCTGGGCGCCGGCACCATGACCTGGCTCGACACCCCGCCAGGAGTCCTCGCCTTCCACCGCGACCCCGGTCTCGTGTGCGCCGTCAACCTCTCGACCGAGGCATTCCAGCTGCCCGACCACACCAAGATCCTGCTGGCCAGCGGCCCCTTCCAGGACAACCGACTGGAACCCGACCACGCGGTCTGGATCAAGAAATAGCGGCCTCCATCGGAGGCACCCCTCAATCCGCCAGGGCCTGTCCGGTGTCCACTCCCCGCCGATCGGCCAGGCCCTGGCCCACCACACAGCTCCGCGACCGCCAACACCCAGAGGCTCGGCCTAGGTCAGGCAGGCAGGCAGAGGGCCATAATCTTCGCCCAGACGACGAGCACCAGCCACCCTTTCTCAGCCTGCCCCCACCCACCGAGGTCGGCTCCTCGGCCCGGTGCTCGCATGCGGTGGTGATGCGATGGAGTCCTGTCACGCGGCCGGCCGGCAGCCGGTTTCAGCAGACTGGTCCTGCAGGTAGCGGGACTTTTCCAGCGGAGTGAGAGGGGTGTCGATGGCCTCGCAAATGTTATGGATTGCGCGGGCCGGGTCGGGCAGGTCGACGTTCCACAGCCCGACGGAGCTGCCCGTGCTGATGGCCAGGGTCCGTCCGTCCGGGCTGAACGCCACTGCTGCGAGCGAGCGGGTCGGCAGGGTGATCCTGGTCTGACTGGTGGCGAGGTCCCACAGCTTGACACCGCTTACGCTGCTCGCGGCCAGGGTGCGTCCATCGGGGCTGAAAGCCAGAGACCCCACCTCACCGTTGACACGGAAGCTGTCTCGGAGCTCACCGGTGCGCGCATCCCACATCTTCACGAATCCGCTACTGCCGCTTGCGGCTGCCAGGGTGTGTCCGTCTTTGCTGAACGCGAGGGACAACGGGCTCCCAGTGCGCGGCTCGATGGTGCGCTGTGTGCCGCCGGTCGCGGCGTCGAGCAGTGTGATCTGTTCATCGGCGGCCCCGATGTACACGACAGCAAGGGTGCGGCCGTCCGGGGAGAACGCCACCGTCCTGACGGGTCGACCGTGGCCGGTGTGGGCGGTGCGCATTGCGCCGGTTGAAAGCTGCCAGATGCGCACCGATCCCTCCATGCCGACGATGGCGAGCCGTGTCCCGTCGGGACTGAAGACCGCCGTCTTGACGACGCCCAGAGCACGGCTTTGACGAAGGCGGCCCGTGGCAACATCCCGGACCTCGATCACCCTGTTCCTGATGTCCCTGTTATGACTCCAACGGGAGGCCGATGAGGAGGCCCCGGCGGCTCTGGCAGCCAGGGGTCGACCGGTCGGGCTGAACCCCACAGCCCCGAGTCGGGAAACCGTGGGCAGCCGTTTGTCTCGGCGTGCCACGCCGGTGTCGAGCGCCAGTGTGGCTTCGCGATCGCCGGATGTGGCATCCCAAAGCTGTACCGACCCTAGGCCGGGCGGCCCTTGGTGAACCGTGGCCACCATGCGCCCGTCCCGGCTGAAGGTCATGTCGGCGACGTACGTGCCGGTATGGCCCGGCAGAGTGATCCGCGGATCAGCGGGCAGGCGGTGAACGCGGACGGCGGGGTCCAAGGTGCTGCTGGTGACCAGGGTGCGGCCGTCCGCGCTGAGGGCCACGTTCATGATCCCCCGTCCGTGGTGCCCGGCGGCCACGGTGGCCCGCGTTGTGCCGGTGACCGTGTCCCACAGTCGCACCGTGTCTCCGGGGCCCGGGATGGCGAGGGTTCGCCCGTCCCTGGTGAATGCCACCTCGGTCGACCCACCGGGGCTGTCCCTGATGGTGCTCTGGACGATGCCCGTGGTCACGTCCCGCAGTTGCACCGAACCGTCGGTGCGGACCACCGCGTATGTACGGCCGTCAGGGCTGAAAGCCACCGTGGCGCCCTTCATTTGGCTGTCGTGGACGGTCCGGGTGCGGGTGCTGGCCATGTCCCACACACGGACCGTTCCGCCCAGGCTTGCCGCGGCGAGAGTACGTCCGTCAGGGCCGAAGACGACCGCCTCCGGGTCAGGGGCGCTGAAGCTGTGCCGCTTGCGACCGGTGGCCACGTCCCACACCCGTACAGCCATCAGAGAGGAGGCGGCAACAGTACGACCGTCAGGGCTGAAGTCCATCCCGCGCACCGCACCGTCGGGGACAGCGAGGGTTCTGAGTTTCCTGCCGGTGACCGGATCCCACAGACCTATCTCCGCGTCGGCACCAGCGGCGCCGGCGACGGCAAGGGTGCGTCCGTCGGGGCTGAACGCCATGACTTCGCTGGTGTTGTAACCCCTGAACGTCTGTCGGAGCCGGCCATCGGTCGGATTCCAGATCCGTATTCTGCCGTCTCCGCTGTGGGTGGCGAGGGTGTGTCCGTCGGGACTGAGCGCGATGGAGTGCACGGGTTTGGTGCCGCTGAGCAGGCGCTTGCGCAGCGGTAACGCCGCAGCGGCATACAGGGCGGCGGTGGCTTGGCGGGTCGGGCTGGTTCGGTAGGCATGGACAGCGAGCAGGGAGGCGAGTTCGGGGTCGGAGTCCAGCAGTGCGCTGGACTGGGCGGCCAGTTGTCGGGATTGGGCCAGGTGTTGGGCGGTGACCGCGCTCTGCCATTGCCCCAAGGCGAGGCCGGCAGCGACGAGGGCGAGGCACAGGGCGGCGGTGACCGCGGTGAGCACCAGCCGGTACCGGCGACGGCCCTTCTGCTCGTGGCCGCGGCTGGCGTCGAGGTAGGCGTGCTCCAGATCGGTCAGATCCTTGCACGGTGCGTCACCGAAGTGCTCATGGGCGGTGGCGAGCCGGCTTCCCCGGTACAAGGCGCCTTCTTCGCGGCCCAGTTCCTGCCAAGCGTGGGCCGCTTCGGTCAGGTTTCGGTGCGCGCGCAGGCGTTCGCGGTCGTCCTCGATCCACCCGCGCAGCCGGGGCCAGGCCGCGATCAGGGCCTCGTGAGCCAATTCGACTGTGTCACCGTCCAGGGTGAGCAGCCGCGCCCCGGCGAGTGCCTCCACCACTCGGGCGGTGTCATCACTGCCGGTGTCGGGCAGTTCCGCGCGCTCGACGGGCCGGCGGGTGTCGGGGGTGCCGTCACCGGGGGCGACCATGCGCAGCAACACCCGGCGGGCGGCGGCCGCCTGGTCGTCTGTGAATCGGCCGTAGATCTCCTCGGCAGTCTTGGCGATCGCGCCGTCCAGGCATCCGGCCGCCTCGTACCCCGCCATGGTCAGCGTCTTGCCGCGGCGGCGGCGCCAAGTCTCCAGCAGCACATGGGAGAGCAGCGGCAGCCCGCCTGGCGCGTCGGCGACCTCATTGACCAGCCGGGTGGTGAGGGCGCGTTCCACGGTCAGTCCGGCGGCCGTGGCCGGCCTGACGACAGCGTCCCGCAGTTCCGCCTGGCTCATCGCTCCGGCCAGGACGTTGGCATCGCGCAGTGCGTCGGCCAGGTCACGGTGCTCGGCGCAGCGGCCGTAGAAGTCGCCGCGCACCGCCAGCAGCACCCGCAAGCGGCTCTTGGGCTGCCGGGCTGTCAGCAACAGATCGATGAAGTGAGCGCGCTCAGCCGCATCGTGACAGAGGGTGAAAACCTCCTCGAACTGGTCGACGATCACGAACGTGTCCGCCCCGGCACTGCCGTCGTCAGAAATTACGGGTGTGAGGAGGGATGCGTGGCTGCGGGCTGGGTGTTCGCCCGGTGTCAGGATCCGGATCGCGGCCGGACGCAGGCCCGGTTCCTGAGCTCGCTGGAGGACGGGTATCAGGCCGGCCCGCAGCAGGGAGGACTTGCCGCTGCCGGAGGCACCGAAGACCGCGGCGAACCGCTGACGGCGCAGCAGGTCGACCAGGTCGGCGGTGAGCCCGTCCCGGCCGAAGAAAAGGTCGCTGTCCCCGGTCTCGAACCGTGCCAGACCCCGGTACGGCGTACATGATCCGTCCTCGTCCCGAGAGCCGTCACCGGCGGTCTCCTCCACCGCTTCCTTCCACCGGGACTCCCAATCCACCAGGTCTCCACCGCACGCCCCCACATAGGCCAGGGTTACCGGCAGCGTCGGCAACTGTTCGCCGGCCGCCGCCTGCGACAGCGTGGTCACCGAGTAGCCCGCCCGCTGGGCCAGCGACCGGTAGGTGATCCCGTCCGCCTCAGCCCTCAGCTTGCGTAGCTCGAACGCGAACCGCTGCACCGGCCCCGCCGCCGGATCCACTGGCACCTCACGACGCCCCGCCACGCCTTCACCCCCTCCAGCCGCCCCCGCATCAGAGGGGGCAGCCATTCCACGCACCTCTGTGACACCCCAACGGCTTGCGCGCTTCGTTCCATTGTTCAGCCGCCAGAACGGTACTGCCGAACAATGCTGCGGCCGCTGAACTCGGTGATGCGAGCGGCGGGGGACCTCTCTGCAGACCGCGGGTCCACTCCGCTCGCGGGGAGCTGCCTGGGTCCCCTTCAAGTCAAGACCACATCGGAAGAAATGAATCAGTGCACGGCACTGCGGACCACGCCCGCACCCGCCTTACGACCAACCCGATGAACACCTCACCGAAGAGGACTCTGTCCACGCATGGAACCCCCACCCCGCGTCCCCGCTTCACCGGACCGTTCACTGTCCACTACTGCACGACTGATGAAAATCATCGCGACGGCCGGTCCGTCGCGGTTGGGCTGGCTGGACGCGTTGCGCGGCATCGCCGCGCTCGTCGTGGTGTTCGACCACGCGTCGTACACCTTCATGGCGGACTTCCGGCGGGAGTTGATGCCACAGTTCAACACCAGCCGCTACGGCATCATGGTGTTCTTCCTGGTCAGCGGCTACATCATCCCCGCGTCGCTGGAGCGCCGGGGCTGCGTCCGGACCTTCTGGATCGGACGGATCTTCCGTGTATACCCGTTATGGGCGGCTGTCGTCGCTCTCTTCCTTGCCCTTGACCTCTTGGGCATTGCGGAGATGCCAGACTTCGGTCAGCAGAGTGCGGCCGCCGTGACTGTCGCCCACGCCACGATGCTCCAAGAGTTACTGGGAACACCGAATCTGCTGCTCGTCCTGTGGACGCTCTCCTACGAAATGTCCTTCTACCTGCTGGTAGTCGCTCTTTTCACGGTCCGCCTTCACCAGCGGTCCGCGGCGACCGCGGTCATCCTTGCCACGCTCGCCGCCCTGAGCGTGACGACAGGAGTAGTCCTGCCAGCATCTGCCCTGTCCGGCCTGGTCGGCACCGGCCCACTGATCGCGTTCGCCTCGATCACCATGGGAGCGGCCCTCTGCTGTGCGAGCGCCAGGTCACCCGTGCTCAGATGGTTCGGAGGCGTGCTGGGCGGGGTGCTGGCTCTGGCCCTGGTTCCGTTCAACGGCACGGTCCCGCTGTGGGAGGGCCTGGTGATCCTCGCCGTGATGTTTCTCGGCACCGCCGTCTACCGTGCCGAGAACGGTCAGAGCACCTGGCGCTGTGCGGCCGGCACTGCCGTCATGGTGGTCGCCTGTGCCGTGGGGAGTGCCTTCTGGTACGGCGACGATGACCACTTCACGCGGCGCGGCTGGATAGTCGCGTTCCTGTTGGCTGTGCTCAGTTTCGGCGCCGGACTGGCGTCGCGCCGCCGACACGTCCCCCGGCTGCTGACGGGATTGGGAACGATCAGCTACTCGGTCTATCTGATGCATCCGGTGCTGCTGGCGGTGATCGACAGCACGATGGGCCGACGGCGACAGGACAGTGTCGCGCTCGAGGTGGCGTTCTACGCCGTACTACTGCCCCTGTGCCTGCTGACCTACCGTTACGTTGAAGCGCCGAGCCAGGCCTGGGGCCGCAGGCTGGCCCGCCGCATGCAGCCGCCATGACAAGCGCGCCGCGTCCACGCGTGCCGGCCAGGTGACGTCGAGTTCCTATCGAGCCGATTCGCGGCCGGGCCTCCACACACCAGGACCGGCTGGCTGTGACCGGATCCAACTCGCAGACACAGCTGGTCGGGTACCGCCGACGACAGACCAGCAACTGTCGTAACGAGCGGCTCAGCAACAAAGCGTTCGGAACCCCCTGAGAGGGGGGCGATTCGGGCCTGGCTGAGCCCGCAAGCAAATCAACACGCTTGGGATGGTCTGCTGGCCCCCGGCCTGGCCCCTGGGAGCGCTTCCACGCCTTGGGCGACAACTCCTCCTGCTCGCCTGCCTTGCGCACCATCGCACGGGCGTCGCCGACGACCATGTCGTCTTCAAGTGCCTTGACCGCGACGGTAACCGGTCCGAAGACGGACCAGTGCCGAGAGACGTTGCGATGCGCCGTCCCGACCGCGGTTGCCGCGACCCGTGCGGCTTGACGGTACTCCTTCGCCTCGGCGGGACGGTTGTTCCTCGCGGCTGCGGCGGCGGCCTCCATCGCCAGGCCGCCCCACACCGCGTAGTGGTCCGGCTCGGCACCAGTGATCTTCGGCTCCACCGCGTCCATGCTCTGGGCGGCGACCTGTTCCGCCTCGTCCAACCGGCCCTGGCGCACCAGCAGCCAGCACATGCAGCCGACCCCGGAGCCCGCCGCAAGCATGTCTCCGGCCTGACGGGCATCCATGATGGCGCCACGCAGAGCGGCGTACGCGATGTCGTACTGCCGTACCTGGGTGAGGTAGGTGCCGGCCAGGCGCAGCGCCTCGGTGCGGGCCAACAGGGCCTGCCGGTGCTCGTCCCCGCTGTCGTAGTAGGCGACGGCTTGTGCGGCATCATGCAGCAGGCCCGGCGTTGGGCCGCCACGCTCTTATAGCTGTCGGAGAAGTACAGCACTCATGCGTCTTGCAACGTCCGCCGGAAGGTGCGCAGGTTCGGTTCCTCGGCCACGGCCTCGGCGTCCTGGTCGATGAGCCCGACGGCCGGGGTGAGAGCGGCGCGGAGCTGGATCAGGTTGACGCGGTTCGGCTCCTCGGCCCGCCCGACGGGCTCCGGGGCATCGGACGCCATCAAGGCGGCGGTGGTAACCCCCAGTGCTCGGGCGAGAGCGTGCAAGGTCTCCATGCGGAGAGTGCCGCCCTGTTCGGCCTTGCGTACCGTGCCCGGCGATACGCCTGCGGCGTGGGCCAGTTCCTCCTGGCTCATCCCCGTACGACGCCGGTACTTGCGGACGTTGTCAGCCAGCTCCGTAGTCATCAACTCACCACCTCCCACTCCACGGTACGCCCCGTCGGCACATCAACCGGGGGCGATCCAGCAGACACCCGCCCACAGGGGTGCCCCACCACGTGGCGGGCGGAACTCCGGCAGGATCGGGGCCCGAGCGGGAGGGGGTCCCTCGTCGGTCGGGCAGCTTCGCCGGACCAGGGTTCCCCGGGGGCCGCCAAGGCTCACACCGTGACGCGTGCGCTCGGCCTTGGCGGCCCCCGGGGGTTCCTGGTACGCCTCCGGTGACCGGGCGGCGAGGGACCCCCTCCCGCGACCGCAACCCCACACCACGACGAAGCCGCACCCGTCCACTCGCCCTCCACCCTCTCGGAGAGAGGGCCGGGGTCTGGGGCAGAGCCCCGGAAGTGGTTCGCTGTGCTGGCTGTTGCGCGCCCGGACCGGCGGGGTCGTCGGCGAGCGGGGCGGAGACAGGAGCGGGCGGCGGCCCCAAGGGGCCGGGCGCGCGCGGGCCGCGCCAGCGGGCCGCCTTGATCAAGTAAGGAAACTCTGAACAGCGCACCCACTGGCCGAGTGTCCTACTTCGTTTGATGCTTGACGCGTTGACGTCACTTGATGCTTGACGGTTCCGTCCTCGGTTTGCTGTCTGCGACTGCTGTCGCAGAGGGGGCCGAGGCCGGTGTTAGTGGAGCTGAGCGTGGTCGAGCAGCGCTATCACGCAGTCATGGAGGTGCTGGCCGCCGGCGCGTCCAAGACGGAGGTCGCGGCCCGGTATGGGGTCTCGCGGCAGTCGGTGCACTCCTGGGTGCGCCGCTATGAGCAAGGCGGTCTGCCAGGTTTGGCGGACCGGTCGCATCGGCCCAGGTCGCATCCGTGGCAGATGCCGCCCGAGGTGGAGGCCGCGGTGCTGGAACTGCGGCGGCTGCATCCCCGGTGGGGTCAGCGCCGGTTGCGTCATGAGCTGGGGCGGCGGGGTGTCGAGCCGCTTCCGTCGGAGGCTTCGGTCTATCGCATCCTCGTGCGTCACGAGTTGATCGTGCCGGTGCAGCGACGAAGACGCCGGGAGGATTACCGCCGGCGGGAGCGCCCGGGGCCGATGCAGTTGTGGCAGCTGGATGTGATGGGCGGGGTTTATCTGGCCGACGGCCGGGAGCTGAAGCTGGTGACCGGGGTGGACGACCACTCCCGGTTCGGTGTGATCGCCTCAGTGGTGGAGCGGGCGACCGGCCGGGCGGTGTGTGCGGCTTTCATCGCTGCCCCGAGGGCCTTCGGGTGTCCGGAGGAGGTGCTGACCGACAACGGCAAGCAGTTCACCGGCCGGTTCGGCACTCCGGGCCCGTCGACGGAGGTGCTGTTCGACCGGATCTGCCGGATGAACGGCATCAAGCACCGGCTGACCAAGCCGCGTTCGCCGACGACCACGGGGAAGATCGAGCGGTTCCATCAGCCGAAGACGGTCCCATGCTCGAGAATCCGCAGTTCCTCAGTCACCGATGAACCACATGAAATTTCGCGACCTCGCGCATTCTAGGCAGTCAGCGGAGAAGCGATCGAGAAAGTCTCGCCCGCCCAGCTTCATAGCGAGACCATCTTCGAGTTGCGCAACTTCCGCAACAAGAGTGGGGAGCTGATATCCGCTCAAGACCGTGGTTCCGTGGGGATCTAGGTGCCCAAGGAACGGGAAGTCGGATTTCTTGACTCCACAGAGCACCGGGTCGAACTGCCACGGCACTTCGATCGCTCTTACCAGTTCACCGTGTTGCGATCTAATAGAGACTCTTAGCATTGGTCCACTTGTCCACAAAGAGAAGAGAGAACGATAGGGTGCCTGTCTTCGCGGACAGGCACCCTACCTGCAGCTATAGCAGGTCTCGCGGTAGCCCTGGATGCATGGTCACCAGTTCGCCGAATTCGTACATGTAGTCACCGCCGAGGTCGTGGCCCAAGCCGCGAACCACGGTGTAAATCTGAGTCGGCATACCGTTGAAATCCGTTCCAATTACTCTGCCTGCGTCAATGATGTGACGGACTCGTCCGGTTTCCTGCTGGATCCTACCGACACGGCCCTCGGTCGCGCTTGCCAGTTCTGCCAGGTCGACACCATCGTCGAACAGGGACTTCGTCTCATCGGCTTCTTCCCCACCATGGGTGTGCCGCGGCATCACATGGTCTTCGATCTGCTCCGCGTCGGACTCTGCCTGGCAATTGTGAACCAGGACCGGCGTCTCGCCTGCCAGCACATAGTACGTGTGGAGGGTGCCGACGGTGAGGTCGTAGGTGGTCTGGTGCTGGTGGAAGTTGTGGACCTCTGCCACCGTGACGGTGGTGCCGTCCGTGGTGCGGAGTTTGGTGCCGGGGGTGAGGTCGTGGGCGTTGGTCCACCGGCGGTGGGTGACGTCCCAGAAGGGGTGATGCCAGGTCGTGGTGAGGGACTGCCTGGCGGGTGCGTCAGCCTTTGCCTTCTGCGGCGGTCCACGGACCGGTGCCGTGTCCAGGGTGAGGGTGGTGAAGTCCTTGTCCGTCTTGGTGACGATGACGTTCTGGACCTTCTCCGGGGCCGTGACGCTCGTCTGCGGGTCGGTCGCGAGGACCGTGTCGCCGACCTTGACGCTGCTGATCGGTTTGGACGTACCGTCTGCCAGGCGGACTCCGGTACTCGGAGCGAAGCTGTGTGTCGCGCAACTCGCTGCATCTTCGGCTGCGTTGGTCCCCGCACTCTCCGCCTCTGCAACCGCGTGTTCCGCCTTCACCGCGTCCTCGGCCAGTTTCGCGGCCTCCTCCGCGTCCTTCACCGCCGTGTAGGCGCGGTCCAGGGAGCGCCAGACCTTGAAGGCTTCGACGCCGACCTTGATGGCTTTGAAGACCTTGCCCCATGGGACCGCTGTCAGGGCTGTGTTGATACAGCCCATCACGTCGCCCTTGGTGAAGCAGTTATAGGCGTCGGTCAGGCCGAGGACATCCGCGACCAGGCTGAGGAGTTGGTGCTTGAGGCCGGACGCCTGCTTCTTCGCCGCGGCGGCGGACGCGTCTGCGGTCGCCTTGGCGCGCTGTAGGGCTTTGGCCTCGGCCTGGGGGTCGTAGGTCTTGCTGCTGATGTTGCCGCCGGCCGCGCCGAGCGTGTGGCCGTCGGAGCAGCGGCCCTGGTGGCAGACGGCGTGGTTCTGGCCGCCGGGGTCGACCGGACCGGTCTCGACGTAGCGGGTCGGGTTGCTCTTGCTGGTGCCCGTGCCGCCGATGGGGTAACCGACGCCGCACTGGTCGGCCATGCACAGGCCCGACGGGTCGGACTCGGTGATCGGGGAGTCGCCCGCGTAGTCGTAGGCGTTCCAGGTCTGCGGTGAGCCTGGATCCATGACCGGATCGGGGCTGAGGAATCGGCCGATGGACGGGTCGTACTCGCGAGCGCCGAGGTTGGTCAGGCCCGTGTTGTCGTCCTGGGTGCCGCCGACGTAGCCCTGTTGCCCGATCCACGTTCCGGTCTGGTCGCGTGACTCGCCGAAGGGCTTGTACTGGCGGCGGACCACCTGCTGGGTCTGGGAGTCGATCTCCAGTGTCCCGGTGCCCTGGCGGTCGGGTACCAGGTAGGTGAACTTGCCGTCGGAGGAGTGGGTGGCCACGGTCTGGCCGGCGATGGAGATGTAGCGCACGCCCTCGGCGGTCGTGGCACCGGTCTTGAGGGTGATCTCCTCATCGCCCGTGTAAAGGGTTGTCCCGTCCGGGCTGTGGCGGATCAGCAGGCCGCCGTCGGCGCCGTAGAGGTACTTCGTGTCGCCGGCCGAGCCGGTCGAGGCCAGTTCGGAGAGGTTGCCCTCGTTGTTGTAGGTCAGGGTGTCGGTGCCCGCGCGGGTGGTGCGGGTGAGGACGTTGCCGTCCTGGTCGTAGGTGTAGGTGTTGGTGGTGCTGGCCGTCGAGTCGCCCGGCACCACCGTCTTCACCGTCGACACCGCGTGAGCCGGTCCCTTGCCCGCCGCGAACGGGGTGTACGAGGCCGTCGCGTCACGGGAGGTGTTGCCCGTGGTGTCGTGGTCTACCTGGGTGGAGCGGGCGCCCGTCGCGTCGTAGGACCAGGACTGCCAGTACGGTGACGGGCCGCCCACGGTCGTCGACACGCCGGTGGCCGGGGTGGCCGCGCAGCTGTCCGTGGCCGTCCAGGCGTCCTTCAGACGCTGTGCCCAGTCGTAGTCGAAGCACTGGGTGTCGGTCGAGCCGGTCTCCAGCTTGTCGGTGATCTTCGTGACGTTGCCGGAGGGCTGGTAGGTGTAGCTGGTCTTGTCGGCGATCGCCGCACCGGACTGGGAGATGGTGGTGGAGTCCGTCAGGCGGTGGGTCTGGTCGTCGTAGTTCAGGGTCTGCTGGGCGAAGTTGCCCGAGGTGCCATAGGTGAACTGGTACGGCTCGCCGAACTCCGTGTAGCTGAGTTTGTCGACGTAGTCCCAGCTGTTCGTGGTACCGCCGACGGAGGTGGGGCGACCGTAGGCGTCGTAGTTGTAGGAGACGGTCTCCTGCGGGAGCTTGACGGCCGTCGGGTCCTGGTCGGTGTAACTCTTCAGCGTCCCCGTGAGGTTGTACGTGTTCTGGTGGATGTAGTTGCCCTGCAGCGCCCCCTCGGCGGCCGGAACGACGAGTTCGCTGGCCTGTGCCCAGCCGTGGCTGTCGTAGCCGAGGACCTTGTCGGTGTAGGCGGAGCCGCCCGTGCCGCCGACGTAGCGGATGGACGCTGTGGGCTTGCCCTTCTTCAGCGTGTCGTACGTCCACGCGGCCAGTTCGTTCGCCGTCGACTGCGCGACGCCGCCCGTGGTGTCGAACTCGGCCTTCTTCCGGCCCATTTCGTCGTACGTGTAGCTGATGGTCTTGCCGCGGGCGTCGGTCGCCGTCTGCAGCTGGCCCGCGTTGTCGTAGGTCGAGCTGGAGGAGCCGGTGTCGGGGTCGGTCTGCGAGGTCCGGCGGCCGAGAAGGTCGTAGCCGTTGGACCAGGTGTGGCCCTGGCCGTCGTCCTGGCCGATCTGGTGGCCTGCTCCGTCGTAGGAATAGGTGACGGTGTCGGCGGCGCCGGTGGGTGTGGTTCCGTGGTACCGCAGCAACTTGACCAGTTGGTCGCGGGCGTCGGTGTACGTCGTGGTCGGGGTGGCTCCGGCGGGCGGGGTGACGTCGACGCGGTCGACGCCGGGGTAGGCGGTGGTCGTACGCCAGGACTCGGAGGCGAAGTGGTAGGCGATCGAGGCCGTCACCCGGCCCGCGCCGTCGTAGACCGTCGCGGTCTGGGACGGGGTCTTGTTGTCGGGCGCGTCGACCAGCGTGCCGGACGGAGCACCGGTGTTGTAGTACGCGTCGGAGGTGCTGACCGCCCAGCCGTGCGAGTCGTACACGGTGTCGGTGATCGTACGGCCACCGTCGACGGTCGCCGTCTGCGTCTCGCGCGGGCGCAGCATCGCGTCGTAGATCGAGATGGAGGTGCGGTACGCGTTGTCGTCGTCGAGGGTCTGAGTGGTGACCGTGGACGGCGCCGAGGGCGTGAGGTTGTAGCTGTACTTGATGTTGGGGTTGTTGTCGGTGGGGAAGCCCGGGCTCCACACCGCGGTCAGGCGGCCCAGCGGGTCGTAGGTGCTGGTGGTGGAGTAGCCGGCCGCGTCCGTGGTCTTCAGGTCCAGGCCGCGGGCCGGGTCCAGCGTGGTCGTGGTGGTGAAGCCGGCGGTCTGGCCGGTGACTTTGGGCTGAGTGACCGCGATGGAGGTCGGGTTGGTGCCGGTTGTGGGGGTGTAGGCCGTGGTCGTGACGCGGCCGTCGGCATCCGTCTCGGTGAGTTCGCGGCCGTAGGAGTCGTAGGTGTTCTTCAGCGCCGTGATGTAGTGCGGGGTGCCGTCGGCCGCCACCGAGTCGGCCTTCTGGACCATCGTCACATCGCCCTTGGTGGGCGTGGCGGTGTTGTCCGTGGAGCCGTCGAAGAAGGTGAGGTCGTCGCTGAGCACGTCCTGCGGGTACTTCGGGGTTGCGGAACAGGAGACGGCGACCTCCTGCACGCGGCGTGGGATCGGCAGCAGGTTGCCGGAGGCGTCCGTGGCGTACCAGGTGCGGGTGCACTTGTCATCGGTTGATGTCGCCGTGTCACCTTGGTCGTCCACGGTCTTGGGGAGACCGGTGGTGGCGTCGATCGTGTAGTCGATCTCGGTCGTGCGTTTGGTGCCGTCGGCCTTGGTGGTCACGGTGCGGGCCCGCTGGATGTTCGTGCGGCGGGCGACGAGCGGGTCCAGACCAGCCTTCGTACGGGACTGCGTAGCCGTCGCCGCCGAACTCCAGGGGTCGGTGACACCGTCGGAGAGTAGAGCGCCGCCATCACCGTTGTACGACTGCGCCTCGAAGGTCTGGCCTGCCAGCCAGTCGGAGTCCTTCTGCGGATCGTCGTTGGCGGTGTCGTTCAATGTGATGCTGCGGGTGCCGGTGGAGGTCTTGTCGCCGTCCAGGCCGCGGAAGAACGTCTCCCGGGAGAGCGTGATGGTCGCGGGAGCGGTGCCGGTGCGGGTCTCGACCGTGCCGTAGCCGCGCCACTGGTTCCAGGTGCGGTACTTGGCCTGGGTCAGCGGGTCATCGGCGAAGTGCCAGGCCGGGTCGCCGACGTACTTGTACGACGTCTGGACCGGGAGCCCATCGGCCCTCGGGTCCTGTGTCGTCACGGAGTTGACGACGAACTTGTTGAACCAGTCCAACTGCGGCGAGGTCTGCCCCGGCGGCGTCCAGTACTGCGGATAGCAGCGGAGGGTGTTGTTGTCCACGCTCGACGGGAGTACCGCCGTGCCCGTGCGATGGCACTGGGGCCCGGTGTAGTTGACAGTGATCACTTCACCGGACTCGGTGGTGACCGTGGTCATCCGGTAGCGGGTGATCGGCTGGTAGCCGTCGAGGCCGTCCACACGGTTGGCGAGTGCCTGACCGGCGAACTGCACCGGCGGCAGGTCCAGGCTTCCGCCGTCCTTGCCCGTGTGGACGATCTGGCTCAGCCACAGCGACGGGGTGGTGGTGTCGCCGGTCGACGGGAAGGTCTGGGTGAGGGTCCAGGCGTCGACGTTCTGGTAGCCGGTGCCGACCAGGGACTGGGTTCGGATGCCCGTCAGACGCTGGGTGGTGAAGAAGGCCGGGCCGTGGTTGTTGCAGGTGCCCGTGGAGGCGCAGGTCTGGTCGACGGGAACGTCCGGCCAATGCGAGGCGTTGGCCGTCGTCATCTTCGACGTCGCGCAGTCGAAACTGGAGTCGGCCAGGCAGCGCTCGGAGGTGTCGAAGAAGACCTGAGCGGCGGCCGGGGCGGTGGTGTCATAGACCTTCCCGGCCAGCTGCCCGTACTGGATCTTGGTGAGGTATCCGCTGCGGGCGTACGCGGTCGGGGTGGTGGAGTTGTCACGGCCGTAGTAGCCGGTCTCGGGCGTGTACCAATAGCTGATCGCGTTGCCGTGCGGGTCGACGGTGTAGTCCAGGTTCCACCGGTAGCCCTGCTGGCACCAAGAGTCGGCGAAGGTCGCGGCATGGCACGGCTCGCCCGTGTCGTTGCCGTAGACGGGCGTGGTGAACACCGAATTGGTGGTCGCGTTGCCCGACGCCCAGCCCGGCAGCCGGTTCTTGCCGAAGTAGTACTGGGTGCCGTCGGCAGTGGTGACGACGAAGTACTCGTTGTCGTTGTCGCCGTTGACCGTGTCGGTCTTGGCCTCGATCTTCTCGCCGCTGTCGTTCTGCGGGTGCCAGGTGTTGGTGTTGTCGTCGTGCACCAACGTGTTGGACGAGCCGTTGAGCGACAGAGTGAGTGAGTCGACGTCGTCCGACCAGCACTCGTCCGAGGTCTTCGGGCTGCCGCCCGCCGTGTCGTCGGAGCAGGACGCGTAACTGCGCTCGACGAAACCGGGCGAGTAGTCCCAGCCGTCGCCGATCCAGGAGGACTGGGCGTTCGTCGAGGAAGTGCGCCCGTCCACGGTCTGCGAGCTGTAGTCGAGGGACACGCTCGGGGCCAGGCTGCCGGGGACGTCCGGCACCGAGATGGGGTACGAGTAGCTGAAGGCGCCCGTCGAACCGCCGGCCGTCCACTGACCCGACGGGGCAAGGGAGGTGGCCGCGTAGCTGCCGCCACCGCCCGAGGCGGCAGCCTCCGCCGCGAGGACCGTTGGCTGCGCCGTGGTGGAGGCGGACAGTGTGACCTGCGCCGAGACCGTCTGCGTCTTGGCGTCGTTGGTCGAGGTCAGCGGGGTCTGCTTACGGCAGGCGGCGGCTTTCGGGGTGGTCAGGGCGCAGGCAGGCAGTTGGACAAGGCGCAGTCGGCCGGCCCAGTCGCCGCCATAGGCGTCCTTGAACGCCGAGTAATCCAGCCCTACTTGGGTGGTCCCGCCTGACGCGGTGCTGTCCGGCTGGACGGAGAGCACGACGCCGTGCAGAGCGAGTTTCTGCGCGGCCGTCTGCCCTGGCAGCGACACATGGACGCGGGTGCCCGCAGCCGCCCGGTGTGCGCTCTTCGCCGCCGCAATCGTCACCGGGACGCCGTCGGCTCGCTTGGCAGCGGCGCCACGTGCGGGAACCGCCACGTCGGCGGCTCCCTTGGCTGGCCAGGTCTTGTGAGCCTGGGCTGCGCTCCAGCGCGCCATGCGCGGAGCTTTGGCAGCCTTCCCCTTGACCGGGGAGACGGGAACCGACTGTTCCTTCTTCGCCTTCACGAGGTAATTGGCGTGCTGCCCGGACGCCAGCGCGTCCGCCGGGGCGATAAACCCGGCAAGCAGGCAGAGTAATCCGATTGCGACGATCCACAAGGCGGGCACCCTGCGTATGCGCATGGTCTTTCTGTATATCCGCCAACGTGAATTGCGACGCACTCCGGACCCCCCATTCCAGCACGGCTGTCGAGGAGTCATTGGATCAGATCAAAACGTCACACCACAGGCCCTTCACATGCTCAAAAGGTATAGAGATCACCATGCATCGCCCTTCATTCGACCAAATATCGAGGTCAAATCCATCAACTTCAACATGAACATGGTCGTTCACTTAACAAAATCCCCAACCCGTTCATCGAGTGGCAAAGTTGTACACCTCATCCACCCGTCCGGCGGGGCCATTCCGTGGAGTTTCCCCTTGGGACTGTTGTCGTCTTGTGGCGATTACAGGTAGCCTCCCTCGCGCCCGTAGGCGCTTTTCACTCGGACTCAAATTGGGGGGGAAGATGTCCGACCGTTTCCGCCGACTCTCCACCGGCGGCCCGTTCAGAAAAAGCCCGCGAATACCGAGCAGATTCCTGGTCCTTGCCACGATCAGCGCGCTCTGCCTGGCACCGCTTGCCGCCCAGCCGGCCGCCGCGGATTCCGGACTGGGCTTCGTCGCAGATGTCAACACCGGCACGCCGGACCTGACTCCGGCACCGAAGGACGACACGAAGTCACCGGATCCGACGGGCTCTCTGCGGCCGACCGACACCGGCGACGGCCTGACGCCGGCCGAGGAGTCAGCGCTGGCCAGTGCCCAGAAACAGGCCGCGGCTACCGGCGCTCCGGTCCGGGTCGACTCTCTGACCACCGAGACCGCGACCACCACGGCGAACCCCTCGGGCACCGTCACCTACGACTCGAACCTGCTGCCCGTACGCATCCGCAAGACCCACAACTGGGTCCCGGTCGACGCCACGTTGAAGCGCAAAGCGGACGGCACATGGAGCCCCACCGCGGCCGCCGAACCGCTCACCTTCTCCGGCGGCGGCACCACCCCCCTCGCCACCATGAGCAAGGGCCCGGCCTCCCTCGCCCTGACCTGGCCGCACGCCCTGCCCACCCCGCACGCTTCCGGCGCGAGCCTGACCTATCCGGACGTTCTGCCCGACGTGGACCTGCGCGTCACCGCCGACACCCAGGGCGGCTGGTCACAGGTCCTCGTCGTCAAGACCGCCCAGGCCGCCACCGACCCCGCCCTCGCCCAACTAGCCCTGACCACCCGGGCCAAGGGCGTCACCGTCGCCGACGACGGCCACGGCAACCTCTCCGCAACCACCCCCGACGGCAAGGTCCTCTTCAGCGCTCCCCAACCGGCCATGTGGGACTCCAGCGGTACCGGCCCGACCACCGGCGCCCCGGAGTCAGGCCCCGCACCCAAGGCCCGAGTCGCCCGCGTCCAGGGCCACTTGCACGGCCAGAGCCTCTCCCTGGTCCCCGACACCAAACTGCTCACCGGCGCCCACACCAGGTTCCCCGTCTACATCGACCCGACCTGGAACCCGCACTACGCCACCGGCACCAAACAGCACTACGTCGAGACCCAACAGGGCTGCCCCACCGCCAAGAACTACGACTCCACCCAGTACGGCGACCCCGGCGTCGGCTACAACAGCTGGTCCGGATGCATCGGCAGCGAGCGCTCCTACTTCCAACTCGCAGTCCCCTCAAGCATCTACGACGCCCATGTCGTCTCGGCCACGGTCGACGCCAAGGAGAACTACTCGGCCAGTTGCAGCCTCTCCTCCGACATCTACCTCTACTGGTCCGACGCGATGAGCTCGTCGACCACCTGGAACAACAAGCCGGCACTGACCAAGAAGCTCTGGACCAAGAGCTTCGGTCCGGCCTGCAGCAGCGAACCGTCGGGCGGCTTCACGGTGACCGACACGATCTCCAAGGGCGCCGGAGCGCACTGGAAGAACTGGACCTTCGCCCTGGTCAACAGTCAGAACGGCAGCGGCGACGGCAACTACTTCAAGCGGTTCGACAACAACCCCTCGCTGTCGATCACTTACAACCACGTACCCAACAAGCCCGGCAGTCTTGCCACCAAGGTCGGCTCCACCTCACTCGGCTGCGGCACCGCCACCCCCTACCCCATCGTCGGCAAGACCCTGGCCACCACCCCGCCCACCCTCAACGCCACCATCAGCGACACCGACAAGGACGCGCTGGCAGCCACCTACTCGTACTGGGTCGGCAGCGGCACGGCCACCACGACCACCAGCGCCACCGTCGCCAGCGGCGCCAACGCGCCCAAACAGCTGTCCTCGACCTTCATGAGCGGCCTGGCCGATGGCAGTGTGGTCAGCTGGAAGGTCACCTCGACGGACGGTGAGGACACATCAGCGGTCTCGGCGACCTGCCACTTCACCGTCGACCTGCACAGCCCCGCCCAGCCCACCGTCAAGACCGCGGACAGTCTCTACCCCGAGGACTCACCGGGCATCACCGCAGCCGGCACCGCAGGCAAGTTCACCCTCTCCGTGAACCCGGGCACGAACGGCAACAACGCGGCCAAGTTCCTCTACGGCCTCGACGCCGCCCCGCCCACCTCCAGCACCCCCGCCGCACAGACCGCGCCCGCGACCAGCAACACCGCCACGATCACCGTGACCCCGGTCGCCCCCGGCACCCACACCCTCTACGTCTACGCCGTCGACTCGGCCGGCAACGTCTCCTCCCAGCAGCAGTACGAGTTCACCGCGCTCGGACACGCCACCAAGACCTACGCCAACCTCCAGGCGGCCTTCAACAACACCGCCACCACCGACGACAGCAACCGCACCACCGCCGACGCCGACGGAGTGGGTGACAGCCTCTCCCTCCAGACACTCAAGGCGGCGGGCTGGCAGCCCGGCGGCAGGATCACCGTCGACGGCGCCGTCTTCACCCTGCCCAACTGGGGTGCCTCCACCGGCGACAACGTCCTCGCCGCCAACCAGACGATCCAGATGAACGGCACCACCGGCCAGGCCCTGGTCTTCCTCGGCTACTCCACCTACGGATCCGTCGGCTCCCAGCACCAGGACGGCGACACCACCAACCCCGTCGTCCCCGACAACACCAACACTTCCGCGACCAACTGCAGCCTGGGCAACGGCACCTACGAGGACTGCACCACCCCGAAGGGAACCATCACCTACGGAGACGGCACCTCACAGCCCTACTACCTGACCATGCCCGACTGGGTGAACGGCCCCGACACCCTGGCCGCCGTCACCCTCCCCTACCGCAACATTCCCAGCAACCCGGTGACCCACAGCACCAACATCTATGCCTTCGCCGTCCCGTTGAAGGTCGGCGCCACCGTCAGCTCTGTCAGCCTGCCCGACGTGGCCGACGCCGCGCGCAGGTACGTGCCCGGGATGCACATCGTCGGCATGTCCGTCCGCGACACCACCAATGCGGCCAACAACGCTACCTGGACCGGCAGTTGGAGCGCCCCCACCGAAGAACGCTTCCAGTTCTCGTCCATGGGCGCCTTCAGCAACCAAACCTTCCGCGAGGTCAGCCAGATAAGCGCAGGCGGCGACCACGTGCGGCTTCGCCTGTCCGACGCCCTGGGCACCGACCCGCTCACCATCGACCACGTCACCGTCGCCCCGTACGGCAGCGGCGCGGCAACCGCCTCCACACCGGTAGACGTGACCTTCGGCGGAGCCAAATCGGTGGTGATCCCAGAGGGCGGCGAACTCTACAGCGACCCGATCCCCATGACGGTCGCCCCCGGCGGGGTGATCACCACCAGCATCCACCTCGTGAACCAAGTGAGCTACCTCGTCATGCACCCCTGGGCAGCCACCGACTCCGTCGGCTACGTCAGCGCCGTCGGCAGCGGCGACCACACCACAGACACGGCCAACACGGCGTTCACCGGCACTGGCACGATCGCGGGCCGCTCCACCGACATCCTCACCGGAGTCGACGTCACCACGGCCGAACACCAGCCCACCGTCTCCGTGCTCGGCGACGGTCTCGTCAACACCCGCACCACGGGCAACACCGCCGGCTACAGCACGCCCCGCTTCAACCAGTACCTGGCGAACCGTCTGATCACCAACACCGACGGCGTACCGATCTACGGCGTCACGGCCTCCGGCATCGAGAACAACTACCTCGGCACCGACCAGGGCGCCGGCGCCGGCGGCCGAGCCGCCCTGACCCGCCTGGACCGGGACGTCCTGGACGTCCCCGGCATCAAGACGGTTGTGATCACCCAGGGCCTGGAGGACATCGTCGCCGGCCACGACGACGTCGACATCGACAGCGCCCTCGGCCTCCTACGGGACCAACTCAAGGGCTGGGGCATCAAAGTCATCTTCACCACCCTGACCCCCTGCGACGGCAACAGCGCCTGCACGGCGGCCGTCGACCAGAACCGCATCGACACCAACACCTGGATCACCGACCAACTCGACTTCACCACACCCACGGTGAGCTACGTCGACGCAGAAGCGATCGTCGCCGTCACCGACACCGCGAGCACGGCAGACCCGCAAGCCCTGAAACTTGGCAACGACGCGGCCCCGGCCGACTTCGACTCCGGCGACCACCTCAACCTGACCGCGGACGGCTACAAAACCATCAGCAGCGCCTACGACCTGACCGCGCTCGGGCCCGACGCGTAGCGCGAAAACGGCGGCCGGGTGTGCCACAGCAATTCCCGTGGCATACCCGGCCCGAGCCGCTGACCTGCGTGAGCGATGCGTGAGCAGACGGCCCAACCCAGCCACGAAGACCAGGCCGAGCCAACACACCAGACGCCGATGACCTGCGCAAACATCAGCCTCCAGCATTAACAAACACCACCGGCAAAGATCCCATCCCTCTCCAAAGGCGGTGCCCACCACACCAGCCCTCAACCTCGACGAGAACACACCGTCCACCACACGCCCCGCTGCCGAGGAACTCCCCCAACACCACCGGATACACCGCCAGCGCCGCCACCAGCCTCAGCACCAACAGCGGCAACGCCATCGCCTCGCTTTCCGGCGACGTCCCCATCGGCAACTCCGGAACCATCTCCGTCCACGCCAACTCCACCGCCGTACTCGCCGACATCTCCGGCTACTACACCACCAGCACCACCGGCCAGAAATTCCACACCGTCAACCCCACCCGCCTCGTCGACACCCGCAGCGGCATCGGCGGAACCACCACCCACGTCGCCGCCAACAGCACCTACACCCTCACGCCCACCCAGCACGTCACCACGGCGACCGCCCCCACCATCGCCAACCTCACCCTCACCCCCACCGACACCAGCGGTTCCATCACCCTCTACAACGACAGCACCGGCACCACCGACCTCGTCATCGACTCCAGCGGCTACTACACCTGACAGACACACCCTCGTGAACGCTGGGGTCGGGGGCGCTGCGCGCCCGACCCATGCCGCTCCCTACAGGGCAGCTAAGGGCAAGGCGACACGCGGCACGACGGTCGATCGAGGCCGGGCAGGCTTGCCCATCACGGCCCGCCCTTACGTTCCTACGGGAACGAGTGAGGGTCCTCAAGGACCGCTACACCTGCGTTCCGGCCTGTTTCCTGTTGGGGTAGTTCCTTGGTGTCGCCGTTCGCCAGACGTACTGCCCGCAGGCCCCGGGCCCCCGGCCGTCACACGAAACACCTTGACCCACGGGCAGACGACTCGTCGGACAACGCATGGGCGTACTCCGCGAGTACCTCCGGCCTCAGGACGGCCTCAATTCATGCCCAGTCACAGTGGCGCCAGGCAGAGCACCTCTGGACTGATGCACATCCACGCAGGTCAGAAGGACGTCAACTTACGCAGACCAAGCTGGCGCGAACCCACGCGCAGCGGATTCAGTCCGTTCAGGCAAAGTTGACGATCCGACAGGACAAATTGAACGTTTCCGCAGGTCACAGCCCTGCACAGGTGGGGCGGGTGGGACTCGAACCCACGGCCGACGGATTATGAGTCCGCTGCTCTAACCGGCTGAGCTACCGCCCCATAGCGGCGTGTCGCGTACATGTGTGCGCGCCGTCTGCCGCAGCATAGCCGCTCATACGATCTCCTGCTTCGTATGGTCGACTTCGCATGCCCTTCAAGACTCCGCCCTGACCTGCACGGTTCCCAGGACAGGGGCCGACATGAAAAAGGACCCCGTCGGGGTCCTCGTTCAGCATGCTCCCCCGACTGGACTCGAACCAGTAACCTGCCGGTTAACAGCCGGCTGCTCTGCCAATTGAGCTACGGAGGAATGCCTCGTTGCATCGAACGTACCTACCTGGGTATTCGCCAGGGGGCGGGCGCTCGCTGCGACACATACATTAGCGCAAGCAGGGGGGTGCTCCGCCAATCGGTTCCCCCGGCACCGGCCTACACGAGGGAAGGGTGGCCTCCATGCGCTACAAGCTCACGTTCGTCGTCGGTCTGGCACTGGGTTACGTGCTGGGCACGCGTGCCGGACGCGAACGCTACGAGCAGCTGAAGAAGTCGGCGCGCCATGTCGCCGAGAACCCCGCGGTCCGCAACACCGCGGAGTCGGCCGCCCAGCAGGGCCGCCAGTTCGCGGGCAAGGCGTACCACGTGGTGAGCGACAAGGTCGGCGACCGGGTCCCGGACTCGGTGGCCCAGCGGGTGCGCTCGCTGCGGGACCGCAACACCGACGGGACCGGCGCGGACGACTGGGGCACCAGCAACACCTAGCCGGGCCGACAACACGACGACGCCCGACCCACCGACGGGCCGGTGCGACTCGCCTGCGGGCCAGCGCCCGGCCAGTACTCCTCGCCCTGCACGTCGGCGCCCAGCTGGCGCCACTCACCCCTGCACGTCGGCGCCCAGCCGGCGCCACTCACCCCTGCGCGCCGGCGCCCGGCCAGTACGACTCCCCCTGTCCGCCGTCGCCCGCACCCCCGCCACTCGACCGAGCGTTTTGGATCGGCGGCACAGCGGCACCCGCCCCCGCCCCGGGTCGGCGCCGCGGCGGCACTCACCCCGCCCCGGATCGACGGCACAGCGGCACCCGCCCCCGCCCCGGATTCGGCGGCGCGGCGGCGGCCCGTGTGGTCGGCTATTGACGCCACGCGCTCCCGCGCCGCCCGACCCATAGAATTTCGGTCATGGGGATAGTCGCCGGGCTGGACAGTTCGCCCGATTTCACTCGCATCGTCGTCTGCGACGCGGACACAGGTGCCGTGCTCAGGCAGGGGTATGCCCCCCACCCGGTGGACGGCGACCGACCCTCCGACGTGGATCCACAGGCCTGGCTGCTCTCCCTCGGTGAGGCGGCCGGCGGCGGACTCCTGGAAGGTGTGCAGGCCATCGGCGTGTCCGCCCAGCAGAACGCGGTGATCCCGCTGGACTCGCAGGGCAACACCGTGCGCCCCGCGATGGTGGGCGGCGACCGGCGCACCCAGATCGCGGCGGCGGACCTGATCGACGCCCTGGGCGGGCGGGAGGCGTGGGCGCAGGCCGTGGGATGTGTGCCGCAGGCCGCCCAGCCCGTCACCAAGCTGCGCTGGCTCGCCAAGAACGAGCCCGACGCCGCCCTGCGCGCCGCGATCCTGATGCAGGCCCACGACTGGCTGGTGTGGCAGCTGCTGGGCCGGCCCATGAGAAGGACCACTGATCGCGGCGGGGCCTCGGGCACCGGCTACTGGTCGGCGGCCACCGGCGGTTACCGTCCCGACCTCGTCGAGCTGGCACTCGGTCACCAGGCCATGCTGCCCGAGGTGATCGGGCCGGCGGAGGCGGCCGGTACGACCCCGGAGGGGCTGCTGATCTCGGCCGGCACCGGCGAGACCATGGCCGCCGCCTTCGGGCTCGGCATCGGCCTCGGCGACGCGGTCGTCTCGCTCGGCGCCTCCGGGTCCGTGATGGCCGTACACCCCGAGGCGCTCGTCGACAGCTCCGGGATGATCACCTCGCTGGCCGACGCGACCGGCATGCATATGCCCGTCGTCACCACGCTGAACGCCGTACGGACCCTGCGCGGGACCGCCGAGTTGCTGGGGCTGCCGGATCTGGAGGGCCTCTCCGACCTGGCGATGAAGTCGACGCCGGGGTCGCACGGGCTGGTGCTGCTGCCCTATCTGGAGGGTGAGCGCACGCCGAATCTGCCGCACACCGCGGGGACGCTGGCCGGGCTGCGGCGGGAGTCGATGAAGCCGGAGCATCTGGCGCGGGCCGCGTTCGAGGGCATGCTGTGCGGCCTTGCCGACGCGCTCGACGTGCTGCGCGGCCGGGGTGTCGACGTACGGCGGATCTTCCTGCTGGGGGCGGCCGCCGAGCTGCCGGCCGTGCAGGCCGCGGCGCCGGCGCTGTTCGGCGCGCAGGTCGTCGTACCGCAGCCCGCCGACTACGCGGCGATCGGCGCCGCCCGGCAGGCGGCCTGGGCGCTCGGGGCCTCGCAGGGCACCCTCGACCCGCGCAATCCGCCTGCCTGGCAGGGCGCGGCGGCGCAGGTGCTGGAGCCGGGTGAGGAGCTGGCGGTGGGACAGGCCGTACGGCAGCAGTACGTGTCGGTGCGGGAACAGACACATCCCGGGGCGTTCCGGGCGTGAAAGGACGGGCGGACGGGTGCCGCGGAAGGTAAGGGTCCGGTAGGAGCGGCACCCGGAAGGCTGGACCGAACACTGCTCTCGGCTTAATCGGTTGAGGTAACGCGGGGGGAATGTTCGACGATGGGTGCCACGGGCAACGTACCCGCCCCGCCCCCACCGCCGACTCCGAGAGACGTAGCGTGCTCATACGACTTCTGCGGACCTATCTCAGGCCCTACAAGAAACCCATCGCCGTACTGGTGCTGCTGCAGTTCCTGCAGACCTGCGCCACCCTCTACCTGCCCACGCTGAACGCTCACATCATCGACAACGGTGTGGTCAAGGGCGACACCGGCTACATCCTCTCCTTCGGCGCCCTGATGATCGGCATCTCGCTGGCACAGGTCGTGTGCAACATCGGTGCCGTGTACTACGGCGCCAAGACCGCGTCGGCGCTCGGCCGGGACCTCAGGGCCGCCGTGTTCGACCGGGTGCAGTCCTTCTCGTCGCGCGAGGTCGGGCACTTCGGGGCGCCCTCGCTGATCACCCGTACGACGAACGACGTGCAGCAGGTCCAGATGCTGGCCCTGATGACGTTCACCCTGATGGTGTCGGCGCCGATCATGTGCGTCGGCGGCATCGTGCTCGCCCTCGGCCTCGATGTGCCGCTGTCGGCGGTGCTGGTCGCCGTGGTGCCCACGCTGGGCATCTGTGTGACCTTGATCGTACGGCGGCTGCGGCCGCTGTTCCGGAAGATGCAGGTCCGCCTCGACACCGTGAACCGGGTGCTGCGCGAGCAGATCACCGGCAACCGCGTGATCAGGGCCTTCGTACGGGACGAGTACGAGAAGGACCGCTTCCGGAAGTCCAACACCGATCTCACCGAGATGCAGCTGGCCACCGGCAACATGCTCGCGCTGATGTTCCCGATCGTCATGACGGTGGTGAACCTGTCGTCGATCGCGGTGGTGTGGTTCGGCGCCCACCGCATCGACAGCGGCGGGATGCAGATCGGCGATCTGACCGCGTTCCTCGCCTACCTCATGCAGATCGTGATGTCGGTGATGATGGCCACCTTCATGTTCATGATGGTGCCGCGCGCCGAGGTGTGCGCCGAGCGGATCGAGGAGGTCCTGGGGACCTCGTCGAGCGTGGTGCCGCCTCTCGCGCCGGTCACCGAGCTGCGCCGGCACGGGCATCTGGAGATCCGGGACGCCGGGTTCCGCTATCCCGGTGCCGAGGAGCCCGTCCTGAAGTCCATCGACCTGGTCGCCCGGCCGGGTGAGGTGACCGCCGTCATCGGTTCCACCGGCAGCGGCAAGTCCACGCTGCTCGGGCTGGTCCCGCGGCTCTTCGACGCGACCGACGGCGAGGTGCTGGTCGACGGCACCGATGTGGCGAGCCTCGACCCGAAGCTGCTCGCCAGGACGGTCGGAATGGTCCCGCAGAAGCCGTACCTGTTCGCCGGGACGGTGGCGACCAACCTCCGCTACGGCAACCCGGACGCGACGGACGAGGAGCTGTGGCACGCGCTGGAGGTGGCGCAGGCCAAGGACTTCGTCACCGGGCTCGAAGGCGGGCTGAACGCGCCGATCGCCCAGGGCGGCACCAATGTCTCCGGCGGTCAGCGGCAGCGGCTCGCGATCGCCCGGACCCTGGTCCAGCGCCCCGAGATCTACCTCTTCGACGACTCCTTCTCCGCCCTCGACTATGCGACGGACGCGGCGCTGAGGGCCGCGCTCGCGCAGGAGACGGCCGAGGCGACCGTGGTGATCGTCGCCCAGCGGGTGGCGACCATCCGGGACGCGGACCGGATCGTCGTCCTCGACGAGGGACGGGTCGTCGGCACCGGCAGGCACCACGAACTGATGGCCGACAACGAGACATACCGGGAGATCGTGCTCTCCCAGCTGACGGAAGCGGAGGCTGCCTGATGGCCGGGCCGATGGCGCGGATGATGGGGCAGGGCGGCGGTCCCGAAAGCCGTTCGATGGACTTCAAGGTGTCGGGCAAGCGCCTGATCGCCCAGTTCAGGCCGGAGCGGCTCACCATCTGTGTGCTGCTGCTGTGCGTGGTGGTGAGCGTCGGCCTGAACGTGGTCGGGCCGAAGATCCTCGGCAACGCCACCGACCTGGTCTTCTCCGGGATCATCGGGCGGCAGATGCCGTCGGGTGCCACCAAGGAGCAGGTCCTCCAGTCCATGCGGGACCGCGGCCAGGGGCAGGTCGCCGACATGCTCCGCTCCACCGACTTCACCCCGGGCAAGGGCATCGACTTCAGCGCCGTGGGGAACGTACTGCTCCTCGCGCTCTGTACGTTCCTCGTCGCCGGCCTGCTGATGGCGGTGGCGACCCGGATGGTCAACCGGGCCGTCAACCGCACGATGTTCCGGCTGCGCGAGGACGTCCAGGCGAAGCTGTCCCGTCTGCCGCTCTCCTACTTCGACAAGCGTCAGCGCGGCGAGGTGCTCTCCCGCGCGACCAACGACATCGACAACATCGGCCAGACGCTCCAGCAGTCGATGGGCCAGCTCATCAACTCGCTGCTGACCATCATCGGCGTACTCGCGATGATGTTCTGGGTCTCCTGGCTGCTGGCGCTCGTCGCGCTGGTCACCGTGCCGCTGTCGTTCGTCGTCGCCACGCGTGTCGGCAAGCGCTCGCAGCCGCACTTCGTGCAGCAGTGGCGCTCGACGGGCAAGCTCAACGCCCATATCGAGGAGATGTACACCGGGCACACCCTGGTGAAGGTGTTCGGACGGCAGGACGAGTCGGCGCAGCAGTTCGCCGAGCAGAACGACGCGCTGTACGAGGCCGGGTTCAAGGCGCAGTTCAACAGCGGGATCATGCAGCCGCTGATGATGTTCGTCTCGAACCTCAACTACGTGCTGGTGGCGGTCGTCGGCGGTCTGCGGGTCGCGTCGGGCGCGCTCTCCATCGGTGACGTCCAGGCGTTCATCCAGTACTCGCGCCAGTTCTCGATGCCGCTGACCCAGGTCGCCTCGATGGCGAACCTGGTGCAGTCGGGCGTCGCCTCGTCCGAGCGGATCTTCGAACTCCTGGACGCGGAGGAGCAGGAGGCGGACCCGAAGGAGGGCGCGAAGCCGCAGGAGCTGCGCGGTCTGGTGGAGCTGGAGAACATCTCCTTCCGCTACGACCCCGAGAAGCCGCTCATCGAGAACCTCTCCCTGAAGGCCGAACCGGGCCACACGGTCGCGATCGTCGGCCCGACCGGCGCGGGAAAGACCACGCTGGTCAACCTCCTCATGCGGTTCTACGACGTCTCCGGCGGCCGTATCACCCTCGACGGCGTCGACATCGCCACGATGTCCCGGGACGAACTGCGCGCCGGTATCGGCATGGTGCTGCAGGACACCTGGCTGTTCGGCGGCACGATCGCGGAGAACATCGCGTACGGCGCCTCGCGCGACGTCACACGCGGCGAGATCGAGGAGGCGGCGCGGGCCGCGCACGCCGACCGGTTCGTGCGTACGCTGCCCGACGGGTACGACACCGTCATCGACGACGAGGGCACGGGGGTCAGCGCCGGTGAGAAGCAGCTGATCACCATCGCGCGGGCGTTCCTGTCCGACCCGGTGATCCTGGTGCTCGACGAGGCGACGTCCTCGGTCGACACCCGTACCGAGGTGCTGATCCAGAAGGCGATGGCCAAACTCGCCCATGGGCGCACGTCCTTCGTGATCGCACACCGGTTGTCGACCATCCGGGACGCGGACACGATCCTGGTGATGGAGAACGGTTCGATCGTCGAACAGGGCGCGCACGCGGACCTGTTGGCGGCGGACGGGGCGTATGCGCGGCTGTACAAGGCGCAGTTCGCGCAGGCGGTGGCGGAAGTGGACTAGCGTCGGGCGGAAGGCGGGCAGAAGGGGCCGCCGGGAGGCGGCCCCTTTCTAGTCCAGGTAACCCCTCAGCTGGTCCGCGAACGCGTGGTCCCGCAGCTTGTTCAGGGTCTTGGACTCGATCTGCCTTATCCGTTCCCGTGTGACGCCGAAGATCCGCCCGATCTCCTCCAGTGTCCGGGGGCGCCCGTCGGCCAGCCCGTACCGGAGTTGGACGACCTTTCGCTCCCGCTCCCCCAGGGTGGAGAGCACCGCCTCCAGATGCTCCCTGAGCAGCAGGAACGCCGCCGACTCCACCGGACTCGCCGCGTCGCCGTCCTCGATGAGGTCACCCAGCGCCACATCGTCCTCCTCGCCCACCGGGGCGTGCAGGGAGACGGGTTCCTGGGCGAGCCGCAGGACCTCGGTGACCCGCTCGGGCGGGAGATCGAGGTGGGCGGCCACTTCTTCCGGGGTGGGCTCGTAGCCGCGCTCCTGGAGCATGCGGCGCTGGACACGGACGACCCGGTTGATCAGCTCGACGACGTGGACCGGGACCCGGATGGTGCGGGCCTGGTCGGCGAGGGCCCGGGACATGGCCTGGCGGATCCACCAGGTGGCGTACGTGGAGAACTTGTAGCCGCGGGCGTAGTCGAACTTCTCGACCGCCCTGATCAGTCCGAGGTTTCCCTCCTGGACGAGGTCGAGCATGGTCAGTCCGCGCCCGACGTACCGCTTCGCCACGGAGACCACGAGCCGCAGATTCGCCTCGATGAGACGGCGCTTGGCCATGCGGCCCATCACGACCAGCCGGTCGAGGTCGAGGGCGAGCCGGCTGTCCAGGTCGGCCGCGGTGCCGAGCCTCTCCTCGGCGAACAGGCCGGCCTCCACACGGCGTGCGAGTTCGACCTCTTCGGCGGCGGTGAGCAGGGGGATACGGCCGATCTCGCGCAGGTACTGGCGGAACAGGTCGGAGGAGGGGCCGCCGGTGTCGGCGCGGGCGCGGGCCGCGGCGGGTGTCTCCACCGGCTCGGCGGCCTCGGTCTCCAGTGCCTCGGCGGGCGGTTCGGCGGGCTCGGGCGGCGCCTCGGCGTCCGCCGGGTCGGCCTCGGGGTGGTGCACGACACGGGACTGCGGGGGGACCGCGACGAGTACGTCGGTCTCCGCTTCCGGTTCCGTGCCGTCCGTACGGGTCTCGCTGATCTGTGTCTGGGTGAGGGTCTGGGTCTGCACGGGGGCGACCTCCAGGATGATCGCTGCTGAGGGGTGCGGCAGCGCTGCTTCGGGGGCGGAGTCGGCGGCCACGCCGCTGTCCGTCCCGTACGCGATGAGCGGAACCGCGGGGGTGTGGGACCCGCTGTGGACGGATCGGCCGCGCTCCGAGGACTCAGGCACCGGAACCCAGTGTGGAGTACGACACATCGCCGCCACGAGGGGCGTGCGGTGACTTTTTGAGTCCGGTCCGTGACCACGTGGTTACCCTGGCGGAAAGCTCGGGTGCCGCTGTGTGCCCTGATCTGCCACGATCCCCGTGGGTCCACGGCGGGGGCGGGTCCTGAGCCGACGCACATCGTGCCGGGCGGGAGAGGGCGGCGCGGCAACCGTGCGGCCATCGGCGGCACTTCGGGCATCGCGTGCCGCTGCGGGTCGCCTCACGCGGGCCGCTCAGAGGGCGGCGGCCCCGTGCTCCCGCAGTGCCTGGTCGTACTGTTGCAGTACCCACAACTCGTTCTGTACGGCGGCCAGTTGGGCGGGGTCGCCGCCGGCGGCCAGGCGGGTCATGGTGGACTGGACGTCGCGGATGCGGCGCTCGACGGCACGGCGGCGGACGGTGACCAGCTGGGCGCCCGCGTACACCTCGTCGACCGTCTTGCGCATGATCGCCTCGACGGCCAGTTCCGTGACCATCGCGCGGACCGCGTCGTCCGGGGCGGCCTCGCGGACGCGGACCAGATAGTCCTGCGGGTCCTGCGTGCCGTACTCGGCACCCCCCGCGTCCATGACCGCCTGGCGTACGGCGGCGTAGGGCACGGCGGTGAACTCGTCGACGCCGTACGCGTCGAAGGCCGGGGAGACCAACTCGGGGCGCTGGAGGGCGAGTTTGAGCAGCTCGCGCTCGGTGGCGTAGACGGGGTTGCGCAGGGTGAGGGCCGGGCCGGTGGTGGTGGGGCGGGGGGCCGCGTCGTACTGCTGCTGCGGGCCGCGGCCGCTCGGCGCCGGGGCCCCCTTGCCGCCCCGGTCGCGGGCCCAGCGGGCCAGCTGGGCGACGCGCTTGACCACGAACTGGGTGTCCAGGATGCCGAGCATGCCGGCGAGCTGGACGGCGACCTCGTGCTGGGCGCCGCTGTTCTTGATGCGGGCGACGATGGGGGCCGCCTCGTCCAGCGCCGCCGCCCGGCCCGCGGGGGTGTCGAGGTCGTAGCGGACGACGATCTGGCGCAGGGCGAACTCGAAGAGGGGGGTGCGGGGTTCGACGAGGTCGGCGACCGCCTCGTCGCCCTTCGCCAGGCGGAGTTCGCAGGGGTCCATGCCGTCGGGTGCGATGGCGATGTAGGTCTCGGCGGCGAACTTCTGGTCGTCCTCGAAGGCGCGCAGGGCCGCCTTCTGGCCGGCCGCGTCGCCGTCGAAGGTGAAGATCACGCGGGCCGAGCCGTTGTCCATCAGCAGCCGGCGGAGGATCTTGATGTGCTCGCCGCCGAAGGCCGTGCCGCAGGTCGCGATGGCGGTGGTGACGCCGGCGAGATGGCAGGCCATGACGTCGGTGTAGCCCTCCACGACGACCGCGCGGGACGCCTTGGCGATGTACGGCTTGGCCAGGTCGATGCCGTAGAGGACCTGGGACTTCTTGTAGATGGGGGTGTCGGGGGTGTTGAGGTACTTCGGGCCGTTGTCCGCCTCGTAGAGCTTGCGGGCGCCGAAGCCGACGACATCTCCGGCGATGTCGCGGATGGGCCACATCAGCCGGCCGCGGAAGCGGTCGATGGGGCCTCGGCGGCCCTCCTGGGCGAGACCGGAGAGGAGGATCTCCTTGTCGCTGAAGCCCTTGCCGCGCAGGAAGCGGGTGAGGTGGTCCCAGCCCTGGGGGCTGTAGCCGACGGAGAAGTGCTGGGCGGCGGCCTGGTCGAAGCCGCGCTCCGCGAGGAAGGTACGGCCGGTGTCGGCCTCCGGGCTGGTCGCCAGCTGCTCGATGTACCAGTCGGCGGCGACCTTGTGGGCCTCGACCAGGCGGATGCGCTCGCCGCGCTGGTGGGAGGGGTTGTAGCCGCCCTCCTCGTAGCGCAGGGTGATGCCGGCGCGGGCCGCGAGCCGCTCGACCGACTCCGAGAAGGTGAGGTGGTCGACCTTCATCACGAACGTGATGGTGTCGCCGCCCTCCTGGCAGCCGAAGCAGTGGAAGAGTCCCTTGCTCGGGCTGACCTGGAACGACGGCGACTTCTCGTCATGGAAGGGGCACAGGCCCTTGAGGTTGCCCCCGCCCGCCGGGCGCAGCTGGAGATACTCGGACACCACGGCGTCGATCGGAACCGCGTCCCGAACCGCCTTCACGTCCTCGTCGTTGATCCGTCCAGCCACAGGGTGATTCTACGGGGGCGGGCCGACACTCAAGAGACGTGGCTTTCGAGCGGAACATGCGGGTCCGCCAGGGACTCCGTGTTCACCGGTGTCCTGGAGCGGATCAGCTTCTGGATGGGGTCTGTGACGTCCCACACGTTCACGTTCATCCCGGCCAGCACCCGTCCGTCCTTGATCCAGAAGGCGATGAACTGGCGCTTGCCCGCGTCTCCCCGGATCACCACTTCGTCGTACGACCCCGGGGGCGCCCAGCCGCTGTACTCCATGCCCAAGTCGTACTGGTCGGAGAAGAAATAGGGCACACGGTCGTAGGTGACGTCCTGGCCGAGCATCGAGCGGGCCGCCGCGGGGCCGCCGTTGAGGGCGTTGGCCCAGTGCTCGACGCGCAGCCGGGTGTCGAAGAGGGCGTGCGGGAAGGAGACGACGTCACCGGCGGCGTAGACGTCGGGGTCGGAGGTGCGCAGCCCCTCGTCGACGACGATGCCGCCGCCGTACCGCCGGTCGGCGATCTCCAGGCCCGCCGCCTCCGCGAGAGCGGTGCGGGGGGCCGCGCCGATCGCCGCGAGGACGTCGTGGGCCGGGTGCTCCTCGCCGTCGTCCGTACGGGCCGCGAGGACCATGCCGTCCTGGCCGACGATCTCCGTCAGCTGCGCGCCGAAGTGGAAGCGGACGCCGTGCTCGCGGTGCAGCTCGGCGAAGAGGTTGCCGAGCTCCGGGCCGAGGACGGCGTGCAGCGGTGTCGGGTGCGGTTCCACGACGGTGACCTCGGCGCCGTACTCCCGCGCCGCCGCCGCGACCTCGAGGCCGATCCAGCCGGCGCCCGCGATGACGAGGTGGCCGTTGTCCCGGCCGAGCGCGGCGAGGACGCCTTTCAGCCGCTCGGCGTGGGCCAGCCGGCGCAGATGGTGGACGCCGGCCAGGTCGGTGCCCGGGATGTCGAGACGGCGGGGCTCGGCGCCGGTCGCCAGGAGCAGCTTGTCGTAGTGGACGAGGGTGCCGTCCTCACCGAAGCGGACCGTCTTGGCGCGGCGGTCGATGGCGTCGACGGTCTCGCCGAGGTGCAGCTCGATGTCGTTGCGCGCGTACCAGGCGGGTTCGTGGACGAAGACGCTGTCGCGCTCCTCCTTGCCCAGCAGATAGCCCTTGGAGAGGGGCGGACGCTCGTAGGGGTGGTCGCGTTCGTCGCAGATCAGTATCACGCGGCCACTGAAGCCCTCCGCTCGGAGCGTCTCGGCCGCCTTCGCGCCGGCGAGGCCGCCTCCGACGATGACGAATGTCTGGTCCGCGTCGACCACTTGATGCCTCCTACGGGGTGGCCGAGGGGTGTCCCCTCGGAAAACACAGCAGGTGCCGCCATAGGCGAGCCTCCCGCACGGAGCGTGATGGGGGAAGAGGGAGTGGCCCGATCAGGCCACGGAGTGTCACATTCGGGCTCATTTCTCGTCACCCGCGCCCCCTCAGTCTCTCGTCTGCCCCGTCAACCCGGCGTGAAGCGAGCGGGCCGAGGCGTCGGTGAGGGACGCGATCTGGTCGACGATCACCCGCTTGCGCGCGCGGTCGTCCGGGGCCTGGTCGAACAGGGCGCGGAACTGGGGGTCCAGACCGTCCGGGGCGCGGGCGGTGAGGGCCTCGGCGAGTTCGGCGACGACGACGCGCTGGTCGGCTCGGAGCCGCTCCTGCTCGGCACGCTGCATCACATAGCGGTCGGCGACGGCCTTGAGGACCGCGCACTCCAGCCGGGTCTCCTTCGGTACGACGAGTTCGGCGCCGTATCTGGTGAGGCGGCCGGTGCCGTACGCGGCGCGCGTGGCGGACTCGGCGGCGAGGGCGAAGCGGCCGATGAGCTGACTGGTGGCGTCCTTGAGGCGGGCCTGGGCGACGGCCGTCCCGTCGTAGCCGTGCGGCCACCACTCCTGGTCCTGGAGCCGGTCGAGGGCCGCGGCGAGTTCCGCCGGGTCGGTGTCCCCGGGCACGTATCTGCCGAGGGCGACCTCGAAGACCGCTCGGCGCTCCGGCTCCGCGTGCAGATGGCCGGGGTCGACATGGCCCGCGTGCAGGCCGTCCTCGACGTCGTGGACCGAGTACGCCACGTCGTCCGACCAGTCCATGACCTGGGCCTCGAAGGTGGTGCGGGTGGCGGGGGCTTCCTTGCGGAGCCAGTCGAAGACGGGGCGGTCGTCCTCATAGACGCCGAACTTGGGGGAGGCCGGGTCGGTGGGGTGGGCGCCCCTGGGCCAGGGGTACTTGGTGGCGGCGTCGAGGGAGGCGCGGGTGAGGTTGAGGCCCACGGAGCCCTCCGGGGTGAACCGCTTGGGCTCGATGCGGGTGAGCAGCCTCAGGGACTGTGCGTTGCCCTCGAAGCCGCCGCAGTCCTGGGCGAATTCGTTGAGGGCCTGCTCGCCGTTGTGACCGAACGGGGGGTGGCCGAGGTCGTGGGAGAGACAGGCGGCCTCCACCAGGTCGGGGTCGCAGCCGAGGGCCGCGCCGAGTTCCCTTCCGACCTGGGCGCATTCCAGGGAGTGGGTGAGGCGGGTGCGGGGGCTGGCGTCCCAGGCGGTGACGCTGCGCTCGCCGGGCGGGACGACCTGGGTCTTGCCGGCCAGCCTTCTGAGCGCGGAGGAGTGCAGTACGCGGGCGCGGTCACGCTGGAAGGCGGTGCGGCCGGGGCGTTTGTCGGGTTCTGGGGCCCAGCGTTCTGTTGAGTGCGCGTCGTACGACATGTCTCGACAGTAAGGGCAAGGACTGACAATCCGCCGACGCGTCCGCCGGGTTCCGTCGTACGGCTGTCCGGCTATACGGCCGTCCGGCTATACGGCCAGTGCGCGGTGGGCGGGGCCTGCCGTGCCGTTCAGGTCGGACATCCGACCCCGTGTCGACAGGGACTGGTCGTAACGGTGGAGGAGGAGCTCGGCCATCGCCGGGTGGGTGCCCAGGGGGGCCGAGGCGATCCAGGGGGCCGCCTGCGCGCACTCCGTCGCGAAGCGGCCCGGGGCCGTGAAGTACGAGGCGACGGCCACCCGGTCCCGGCCCCGCGCCGTCAGGGCCTCGATCGCGTCCGGGACCGTCGGGGCGGCCGTCGTCGCGTAGGCGGGGACCACCGGGACGCCCAGGCGCTCGGAGAGCAGATGGGCCGTGCGGTTGGTGTCGAGCTTGGACTCCGGGTCCCGGGAGCCCGCCGCGGCGAGGACCACCGCGCTTCTGCCGCGGGTGGGCTCGTCCATGCGGGTGCGCCAGCCGGCCTCGACCAGACGGGCGTGGAGGGCGTCCACGATCAGGGGGTGGGGACCCAGGGCGCCGGCCACGCGGGCGCGGACCCGGGACCCGGCCGCCATCTCGGGGATGTCCCGCTTGATGTGGTAGCCGCGGCTGAGCAGGAGCGGGACCAGGACCGCCTCCTGGGTGCCCAGGGCGGCCAGGGTGTCGGGGAGCAGGGGCTCGTTCAGTTCGATGTGGCCCAGGTGGACCGGGAGGCCGGGGCGCCGCTCGCGGACCTTGTCCAGAAGCGCGCGGACCGTGCCGAGGGCGCGGGGGTCGCGGCTGCCGTGGGCCACGACCACCAGGGCGGGCGGGCCGGGGCGGCGCCTGCCGTTCAGGGAGATCAGGCTGAGCTGGCTGGCGAGCTGGCTGCCGATCTGGCTCATGAGGTGCGCCGTACTGTCCGTCATGCACCGATCCTGGCGGCGGGAGGTTGCCGCCCCGTTGCATGGGAATGACGGGCTTTTTCCGGCGGTTCACGGTGGGGTGGGTGGGGTTTGTGAGGTGGCGTGACCTGCGCTTTCCTCGTCCGGAGTGAGTCTGCTCACGTAGGGTGTGCCGAACCGTGGGGGCCGACGGGACGTCTCTGACTGTCGAACACACGGGCCACAGAGGGGGGACGTCCGATGCGCAGACCGCGTCTGCCACGCACGCGTACCGGGCAGCGGCGGCTGGTGCAGGCGGTGATGGCCGTGTGCGTGCTGGCGCTGCTTCCGGCCTCCTGGATGTACGTGGTGACGGCCGGCCTGCTGCGTACGACGGCCGACGCGCCCCGCGCCGACGTCGCCGTGGTCTTCGGGGCCGGCCTGTGGGACGGGGAGCCGTCGCCGTATCTCGCCCACCGGCTCGACGCCGCCGCCCTGCTGTACCGCGAGGGGCGCGTCAAGGTCGTCCTCGTGACGGGGGACAACAGCCGCAAGGACTACGACGAGCCCGACGCCATGCGCACCTATCTGACGCGGCACGGGGTGCCGGGCCGGCGGATCGTCAGCGACTACGCCGGGTTCGACACCTGGGACTCGTGTGTCCGGGCCAGGAAGATCTTCGGTGTCGACCGGGCCGTGCTGATCAGCCAGGGCTTCCACATCCGGCGGGCGGTGGCGCTGTGCGAGGCGGCCGGTGTCTCCTCGTACGGGGTCGCGGTGTCGGACAAGCACGACATCACCTGGTACTACGGCGGTACCCGCGAGATCTTCGCGGCCGGCAAGGCGGCGCTGGACGCCCTGTTCCAGCCCGACCCCCAGTTCCTCGGCCCCAGGGAACCCGGGGTGGGCAAGGCGCTCGCCGACGCCCGGTGAGACGCGGAGCGCGGCCCTCACCGCCCGTCGGGTCCGGTCGGGAGGCCGTCGTCTTGGCCGCGTAACAAGGAGCCGCCCCGCACGTAACACGCCGGAAGCACGCTGAAGGGCATGCAGAACTCCGTGACGCCCACGCACTGCCCCTACTGCGCCCTGCAGTGCGGGATGAACCTGACGCCCGCACCGGACGGCACGGTCGAGGTGAGTGAGCGCGCGGACTTCCCGGTGAACCGGGGCGCGCTGTGCGGCAAGGGCCGTACGGCGCCGGCCGTGCTCTCGTCCCGGGTGCGCCTGACCTCCCCGTTGGTGCGCTCCGAGGGAGAGCTGACGCCCGCCACCTGGGACGAGGCACTGGACCGGATCGCCGAGGGCCTGGCCCGGACGCATACGGAGCACGGCCCGGACGCGGTCGGCGTCTTCGGCGGTGGCGGCCTCACCAACGAGAAGGCGTACACGCTCGGCAAGTTCGCGCGGGTCGTCCTCGGCACCTCGCAGATCGACTACAACGGGCGCTTCTGCATGTCGTCGGCCGCAGCGGCCGGCACGAAGGCGTTCGGCCTTGACCGGGGGCTGCCGTTCCCGCTGGAGGACATCCCGAGGACGGGCTGTGTGATCCTGGTCGGCTCCAACCTCGCGGAGACCATGCCGCCGTCCCTGCGGTTCTTCACCGAGCTCAAGGAGAACGGCGGCACGCTGATCGTCGTCGACCCGCGGCGGACGCGGACGGCCGAGCAGGCCGATCTGCATCTAGCCCCCAGGCCGGGGACCGACCTGGCGCTCGCGCTGGGTCTGCTGCACCTGGTCGTCGCCGAGGGCCGGGTCGACGAGGAGTACGTGGCCGCGCGGACGGCCGGTTGGGAGGACGCGCGGGCGGCCGCGATGGCGCACTGGCCGGAGTACGTGGAGCGGATCACGGGGGTGTCCGTGCCTCAACTCCGGGAAGCCGTCAGGCTGTTCTGCGAGCCGGAGCACGCGATGGTGCTCACCGCGCGCGGGCCCGAGCAGCAGTCCAAGGGCACCGACACCGTGGGCGCGTGGATCAACCTGTGTCTGGCGACGGGACGCGCGGGACGGCCGCTGAGCGGTTACGGCTGTCTGACCGGGCAGGGCAACGGACAGGGCGGGCGCGAACACGGCCAGAAGGCCGACCAGTTGCCCGGCTACCGCAAGCTGGACGATCCGGCGGCGCGGCGGCATGTGGCCGAGGTGTGGGGCGTGGACCCGGACTCGCTCCCCGGGCCGGGGCGCAGCGCGTACGAGCTGCTGGACGCCCTGGGTTCGGACATCAGGTCCCTGCTGCTGATGGGGTCCAACCCGGTCGTCTCGGCGCCGCGTGCCGCGCACATCGAGGAGCGGTTCAAGTCCCTTGATTTCCTCGCCGTCTGCGATGTCGTGCTGTCGGAGACGGCGGCGCTGGCGGACGTCGTGCTGCCCGTCACCCAGTGGGCGGAGGAGACCGGCACGACGACGAGCCTGGAAGGCAGGGTGCTGCTGCGGCGTCGCGCGATCACCGCTCCCGCGGGCGTCCGCAGCGACCTGGAGGTGATGCACGAACTGGCCGACCGGCTCGGTGTGGAGAAGGGCTTCCCGACCGATCCCGAGGAGGTCTTCGAGGAGCTGCGCAGGGCGAGCGCGGGCGGCCCGGCCGACTACTCGGGGATCACCTACCGCAGACTGGCGGAGGAGAACGGGGTGTTCTGGCCGTGTCCGGCGGACGCGGGCGCGGGCGCGGCAGCAGGCGCGGACACGGCGGCAAGCGCGGAGGCGGACGCGGGCGGTGGCGCGGACGCGTGCGCGGCAGCAGGCGCGGAGGCGGCGGCAAGCGCGGAGGCGGACGCGGACACGGCGGCAAGTGCGGACGCGGCGGACGGCGCGGAGGCCTCGGTGGCCGCACCCGGCTCTCCGGACACACTCGGCTCTCCGGACACACCTGGCTCTCCGAGCACGCTCGGCGACGGCTCCGCGGCCCGGGACGGCTCCGCGGGCGGCCACCCCGGCACCCCCCGCCTCTTCCTCGACCGTTTCGCCACCCCCGACGGCCGGGCCCGCTTCGTCGCCGTCTCGCACCGGGCGTCCGCCGAGGAACCGGACGACGAGTACCCGGTGCTGCTGACCACCGGTCGGGTCGTCGCCCAGTACCAGTCCGGTGCCCAGACCCGCCGGGTGGACGAGCTGAACGCCGCGGCGCCGGGCCCGTTCGTGGAGCTGCACCCGCGGCTCGCCGCGCGGCTCGGGGCGGCGGAGGGCGACCCGGTGGCGGTGGTGTCCCGCCGGGGACGGGCCGTGGCACCGGCCCGCATCACCACCTCGATCCGCCCGGACACCGTCTTCATGCCCTTCCACTGGCCGGGCGAGGGCCGCGCCAACACCCTCACCAACCCGGCGCTCGACCCCACCTCGCGGATGCCGGAGTTCAAGACGTGCGCGGTGCGGCTGGAGACGCTCACCTGATCCGCCAGTCGCCGCTCTCGATCAGCTTCCCGCGGGCGCGCAGACGCGCGGCGACGGCGGGGGCGGCGACGTACACCCAGGCGCGTACGGTCATGCCCGTGCCCTCGGCCGTGCCGTCCCCGGCGGGGATCACCTCGCGCTCGACCCGCTCGTAGAGGTTGCGCGGGTCCCCGGGGGCGTAGTCCTCCAGCCGGTCGAGGGCGACCAGCAACTCCTCGTACCGTTCGGGCAGGGCGGTGACGAGGTCGCCGTGCACCAGTCCGCCCGGCTCCTTCACGGCCCAGGGGTAACCGGGGCCGTCGTAGAGGACGGAACCGGTCAGGCGGCCCGGTTCCTCGGTGCGGGTGCGGCCGCGGAGGAAGAGGGCGTGGTTGGGCTCACCGGGGCGGAGGGTGCCGTAGACGAAGAAGGGCAGCTGGGGAGTCACAAAAACGATTCTCTCTCCACACACACCTCCCCATCCGCGGTCTTTACGCCCGGCTGTCATGCCCTCTTAAATCTTGGTCAACGTCAGGCCCGTCCCCACGCGCGCCCGCGCCCAATTGAGGAGACCGATGAGTCGGATACGGCTGCACCCGAGCACCGCCCGAAGGTCCCGTCGTCTCGCCGCCGCCACCGGCGTCGCCGCCACCACCGCCGCCCTGCTGGCGTCCGCCCTCTCCCCCGCCGCCGTGGCGGCCGACCGGCCGTCCAGGTCCTCCGCGCTCGAGAACGCGGCCTCCGCCCTCCTCGCACACGCGGCGAGCCTCGGCCTCACCCCGGCCGAGGGCACGTCGGTCCGGGACGTGATCGTCGACCGCGACGGCACACAGCATGTCCGCTACGACCGTACCTACCGCCAACTTCCGGTCCTGGGCGGTGACTTCGTGGTCCACCTGGCGAAGGACGGCTCGTACCGCTCCGCGAACCGGGCGACGTCGGGGGAGATCTCCCTCGCCTCGATCGTCCCCTCCATATCGGCCCCCAAGGCCGCCGACCTCGCGGCGAACGCCCTGCGGGCGGTGAACCTCGGCGAGACCCTGAGAAAGCTGACGGCCAGGCCCCAGTTGGTCGTCGACGCCCTGCACGGCACCCCGAAGCTCGCCTGGCGAACCCAGGCGACGGCCCAGGACACACTGGGCAACCCGGTCGCACGGACCGTGCTCACGGACGCGAGGACCGGCCGGCAGATCGACGCGTGGGACGACATCGAGACGGCGACCGGCGACGGCAAGTCGCTGTACAGCGGCACGGTTCCGCTGGAGACCACCCTGTCCGGGTCGACGTACCAGCTCAAGGACCCCACGCGCGGCGGCACTTACACGGGCGACGCCGCCAACAAGACCGACCTGTGCTTCCTGACGAGCATCTGCATCAGCCGCGCCCCGTCCACGGTCTTCACCGACACCGACAACCACTGGGGTTCCGGGGCGGCCTCGGACCGTTCGACCGTGGCCGTGGACGCCCAGTACGGCACGGACGTCACCTGGGACTTCTACAAGAACACCTTCGGCCGCAACGGCATCGGCAACGACGGCAAGGGCTCCTACAACCGCGTCCACTACGGCAACGCCTACAACAACGCCTTCTGGGACGACAGTTGCTTCTGCATGACGTACGGCGACGGCGACGGGACGAGCCTCGGACCGCTGGTGTCGCTGGACGTGGCCGGCCATGAGATGACACACGGCGTGACGTCCAAGACGGCCGCCCTCACCTACTCGGGCGAGTCCGGCGGCCTCAACGAGGCGACCTCCGACATTCTCGGAACGCTCGTGGAGTTCTACGCCGACAACCCCTCGGACCCCGGGGACTACCTGATCGGCGAGAAGATCGTCCGCTCCGGCTTCGGCCGTGACGCGCTCCGCTACATGGACAAGCCCTCCAAGGACGGCAACTCCGCCGACTACTGGAGCTCCTCGGTGGGCAACCTGGACGTCCACTACTCGTCGGGCGTCGCCAACCACTTCGCCTACCTGCTGGCCGAGGGAAGCGGCGCGAAGACCGTCAACGGCGTCAGCTACAACTCCCCCACGTACAACGGCTCCACGCTCACCGGGATCGGGCGGGAGAAGCTGGGCCGGATCTGGTACCGGGCCCTGACCGTCTACATGACGTCGTCGACGAACTACGCGGGAGCGCGCGCGGCGACGCTCAACGCCGCCAAGGACCTGTACGGGGCGGGCAGTACGGAGTACAACGCGGTGGCCGCGGCCTGGAGTGCGGTGAATGTGAACTGAGGGGCGCGGTGCATGTGAACTGAGCACGGATGTAGGGGTGTCGGGCCGGCCGGCCGGCGGTCGAGTCGGCCGGCCCTGCGGTCATGTCGCAGGGGTGCAGCGGTACAGCACCTGGGTGGCGGCCGTCACGGTCCCTCCCGCGGCCGCCGCTGTGTCCGTGCCGCCGTAGGCCGACGCCGGGACGCGGGTGCAGGCGGACTCGACCCACCGGGTGATCCGCGCGGTGGTCGTCGTACCGGAGCCCGTGCCGCCGCCCGCCCCGCCGGACCGGAAGCCGCCCCTACCGCGACCGCCGCCCACCAGCACGTACCGCAGCCTGCCCGTGTCGACGAGCTGCCGGAACTGCGGCTCCGTGGGGAACGGCACCCGGCCGCTGAAGCCGCCGAGCGGCAGGACATGGGCGCCGGCGGCGAGGATGAACGGGGACGCGCTGTTCCAGCCGGTGGTGGCGAAGGTGTACGAGGCCGAGCCCTGGTGCGCGGTGGTGTAGGCGAGCAACTTCCGCTGGACCGTGGTGAGTCCACCGTCCGAACCGATACCGCCGAAGCCACCCGCGCCACCTGTACCGCGGACACCGCCGAAGCCGCCGAAGCCGCCCGCTCCGGCGCGGCTGCCGTCCCTGCCGGCTCCGCCGCCCCAGCGCGGTCTGCCGGTCCGGCCGCCCGCCGAGGTGAACGGCGACGACGACCTCGACGCCCCGGCCGCCGCGAACGCCGCACGTCCGCCGTTCGTGGCGGACGGGCCGACCGCTCCCATGCCGGTATCGCGGTAGTCGGGACTGAACACCTGCGCCGCCCACGCGCCCGGCGCGATCAGCACCGCCGCCAGGGCCGCCGCCGGCCCGGCCAGGGCGAACCTTCGTCCCGACGGCACCCGGGCTCGGCCACCGGGGCGGGCCAGGGCCAGCAGGACCACGGCGACCGCACCGAGCACCCCCACCGCGGGCGCCAGCCACGGCAGGAACGAGGGGAACTCCCCCGCGAGACGGACGTCCCACACCGCCGTGGCCGCCACCGCGGCCGGCAGCGCCCAGGCCCGTCGGCCCCTCGCCCGGTAGGCGCGCCACATCAGTACGGTGCCGCCGCCCGTGAGCGCTGCCAGCGGTACGGCGATCACGCCCATGTAGTAGGTGTGGCCGCCGACGCTGCCCGCGCTGAAGACCAGGAAGAACGTGGCCAACCAGGTGCCCCAGAGCAGGAATCCGGCCCGGACGCCGTCGGTGCGCGGTCGTCCCCGGCGCCACAGCAGGCCGCAGACGACGGAGACGGCGGCGAAGGGGTACAGCCAGCCGGTCTGCGAGGCGAGCGACGCGCCGAACATCTTCGACCAGCCGTCCTGGCCACCCGCACCGAAGCCGGCACGGCGGGTGACGGTACCGGTACTGGCGCCCGCGCCCGTGAAGCCATATCGGCCGGCCGGGCCTCCCGCAGGGCTTCCCGCCCCGCCGCCTCCCCGCCCGCCCTGGGTCGCGCTCACGCTGCCCGTGGAGGCGGCGCTGATGCCGAGCGAGGAGAAGCGGTTCAGGAAGTTGTAGCCGATCACCATGCTGAACGCGGAGTTGTTGGTGGTGCCATCCACATAGGGCCGGTACTTGGCCGGGGTGAAGGTGACGGCGAGCATCCAGGACAGCGAGACGGCGGTCATCACCGCGGCGGACACCCCCAGATGCACCAGCCGCCGGCGCAACGCGATCGGCGCCGACAGCAGGTACACCAGGGCGAGGGCGGGCAGTACCGCCCACGCCTCCAGCATCTTGCTCTGGAAACCGACGCCGACCCATACTCCGGCGAGCACCAGGGTCCGCAGCCGGCCCTCCCTGGCGGCCCGCTGGGTCGCTTCGGCGGCGAGCAGCACGCACAGCGTGAAGGCCGGGTCCTCCACCGCCGTACGGAACAGCCCCACGGCGACCGGCGTCACCAGGAACGCCACGTCGGCGACGAGCGCGGCCTCGATCCCCGCCCAGCGGCGTACCAGGCGATGCAGCACGAGCAGGCTCGCCACGCCCTCGAGGACCTGGGGGAGGACCAGCGCCCACGCGTGAAATCCGAAGATCCGGGCGGACAACGCCTGCGGCCAGAGGAATCCGGGAAATTTATCGAGCGTGATGGAATTACCGGGGTCGAAAGAACCGAAGAAGAACGCCTTCCAGCTCTCCGTCATACTGCGCACGGCATTGGCGTAGAACGTGTGGTACTGGCTGTGGTCGATGCCCCAGGTGTAGAGCACGGCGGCGAGCACGACGATGACCAGCATCGCGGGGCGGGCGTACGCGGGCTGGTGCTGGGGCGCGGTCGCATCATGGACGGTCGTGGCCATGCACAGCAGTGTTCGGCACGATTCGGGCCCGGCGTCGCTTCACGGCCCGCTTCAAGGGAATTCTCATCGTCCCCAGAACAGCCCTTTAAAGACCACGGCAGGAATTTCAACCTGTGAAGAGGCTTTCATTACCGGGTCTTCAAAGTTGAGCGTACCGGCGGGCGAACTCCTTGGTCATCGCCTGCGGCGGGCAGGTGGCAGAGGCACCGGGGCGACGCCCTCGACGACGGTGTTGCTGATGGTGCCGATGCCCTCCACCGTCATGGTGACGCTGTCGCCGGGGACGAGCGGCGGGGGTTCCAGGACGCCGCCTCGGCCCCAGAGTTCGGCCAGGCAGCCGCCGTTGCCGCAGGTGCCGGAGCCCAGGACGTCGCCGGGGCGGATCCAGGTGCCGCGGGAGGCGTAGGCGGCCATCTCCTCGAACGTCCAAGCCATGTTGGCCAGTCGGTCCTGGCCGACCGACTTCCCGTTGACGGCGACGGTGAGGGCGAGGTCGAGGAAACCGTCGGCGTCACGGTGGGGTTCGAGTTCGTCGGCGGTGACGAGCCAGGGGCCGAGGGTGGTGGAGGTGTCCTTGCCCTTGGCCGGGCCCAGTTTGACCCTCATCTCGCGGCCCTGGAGGTCGCGGGCGGACCAGTCGCCCAGGATCGTGTAGCCGAGGATGTGGTCACGCGCCCGCTCGGGCGTCAGATCCCGGCCCGCCTTGCCGATGACGGCCGCGACTTCCAGCTCGAAGTCGAAGCGCCCGCAGCCCGGCGGTACCGGCACGTCGTCGTGGGCGCCGATCATCGCGTACGGGTTGGTGAAGTAGAACGCGGGCGCGGCGTACCACTCCTCGGGGACGGTGTCGCCGTATCCCCGGGCGACGCCCGCGACATGGCTCTCGAAGGTCATGTAGTCGCGAACGGTGGGCGGCTGCAGCGGGGGCAGCAGCCGCGCGTCGGCGAGGGGCACGGGCAGGGAGGCGTGCAGGGCTCGTTCTCCCGCACCGCGCAGAGCCTCCTCGCCCGCCACGATCAGGTCCAGGAGGTCGACGGGGTGTTCGAAGGGGTGGAGCTGGTCGTCGGCGACGACTCCCGACTGCCGCTTCCCGTCGTGGACGAAGCTTGCGACCTTCACGCCGCGCTCCTCTCCGCCTCGGCCGGCCCGGTGCCGCCGCGTCGGAAGCCGACGAAGACGGCGGCGATCACAGCGGCGGTCACGCAGGCGGCGGCGGTGAGGATCAGCCCGTTGTTGTAGCCGCTTGCCAGCGCGTGCTCGGTGAGCGGGGCGAGCTTGGCGCTCAGCGGGCCCAGGTCGGCACTGTGCAGGGCGAGCGGGCCGCCCTCGTGCAGGACGGCGGAGGCGATGCCGTGCTCCTTGGGGGTGAGGCCCGCGTCGGAGAGGCTGCCGGTGAGCCGGCGCGTGGCCATGCCGAGGGCGACGGCGCCGACGACGGCCGGGCCGAGGGTCTGACCGAGGTCGCGGACCAGGCTGGTGGTGGCGCCGGCCATGCCGGTCAGGGCGGGCGGTACGACGTTGACGGCGGCCGCGGTCAGGGCGGCGACGACCAGGCCGAAACCGACACCGTTGAGCACCAGCGGCCCGAGCAGGGGCACCAGGCCGCTTTCGTGGATCGGCACCGCCCGCAGCCACAGTTGCGCGCCGGCCAGCGAGACGAATCCGGTCACGAGCATGGGGCCGGGGCCCACGCGGTGCAGCAGCCGGACCAGCAGCGGCCAGATGAGCGGGGTGACGCCCTGGATGACCAGGAAGGGCACCGCGGCCTGGAAGGGACTTCGGTGCTGGATGACGCCTAGGCGGATGCTCAGGTCGTACGCGCCGCCGAGGAAGCCGAACATGCCGATCACCGCCATCGCGGCCGACGCGGCGAAGGCCGTATTGCGGAACAGCTCCAGGCGCAGCATCGGGGCCGCGCCGCGGTTCTCCACCGTCACGAACGCGACGATGAACACGGCGAAGGCGACGAAAGAGGCGACGACGGGTGCCGAGCCCCAGCCGTCCGAGGGGCCCTGGATGATGCCGTACAGCAGGGCGAGCATGGCCACGGCGATGGTGATCTGGCCAGGCCGGTCGAGTGAGCGGCCCTGGGGGGCGCTGGACTCGGCAGCCAGCAGCCAGGCACCCACCGCGGTGATCACGGCGAGCACGCCGGTCACACCGAACGCCCACTGGAAGGAGGCGTGTTCGACGATCCCGCCGGACATCAGCGGGGCGAGGAAGGCACCCAGCGACAAGGCCGTGGTCCAGGAGGCCAGGCCCTTGGCTCGCGCGGCCGGTGTCGGCGTGATCGCGGTGATCATCGACAGGGATGCGGGGAAGAGCGCGGCGGCTCCGACGCCGGAGATCGCCTGCCCGGTGATCAGCTGGGCTGCCGAGTGGGAGGTGGCGGACACCAGGTAGCCGACGGCGGACAGCAGCGCCGCGCCGACCAGCAGTTTCCTGCGGCCGTACAGGTCGCCCACGACGCCGAAGGTCAGCGCGAATACGGCGGCGGGCACCAGGAAGGCGTCACTGATCCAGGTCAGTTCTCCACCGGACGTCTGGAGGGTGCGCTGTATGACGCCGTTGATCGCGGCGGGCAGGACCAGCCCGATCTGGGCCAGGCAGACGGCCAGACAGCCGGCGATGATCGTGCCGGTGTGGCGCGCCGTGGCGGCCGGTGCGACAGCGGACGGCGGGGCGGCAGGTGGGTCGTAGGCAGGGGTGGAGACCATGTCTCCTCCTTGGAGGGTTGGCGGGACGTACGGCCCGAGAGGGATGGTGGGAAGCGCTGTCAGACGCGGGGGCGGAGCTCGGCCATGCAGCCGAACAGTCCGGGGCCGTCGAGCGGGCGCAGTGCGGGGTCTAGCTCCCGGTAGACGGTGTGCACGTTCACGGCCAGGCGTTCGCTCTCGTCCAGGTCGGCGAAGCGGCCGAGGCGGATGTCGCGGGCCGCGTCCATGGCGGGCATGCCGGCGGTGAAGCGGGCGGTGGCCTGCTCGTGGACGTATTCGAGGTAGTCGCGGATCTCGCGGACGGCCTGTTTGGTGGTGACCGGGCCATGGCCGGGTACGACGATGTCGGCGTCGAGGCCCAGCAGCAGGTCGCAGGCGGCGAGCCAGCGGGCGAAGGGACCGTGCCAGACGACCGGCGCCGCCCCGGCGAAGACGATGTCGCCGGTGTAGACGGTCCGGGCCCGCGGCACGTGGACGATCGTGTCGCCCGCGCTGTGCGCGGGGCCCACGTCGATGAGGCGGACCTCCGTCCCGCCGATGTCGAGGGCGGTCTCGCCGTCGAAGACGCGGTTCGGGAGGACGGGTTCGATGTCGGTGTGGTCGAAGCGGCCGAAGATCCGGCGGGCGAAGTGCCCGGCAGGGCTGTCCATGCCGGTCAGCGCCCGCATCTCCGCGGGGCCCACCTGCCGCATGTCCGCCACGGACCCGCGGGCCGCGATGATCTCGGCGTGGGACAGGAGCTGGTTGCCGAACCAGTGGTCGCCGTTGCCGTGGGTGTTGACCACGGTGGAGATCGGTGCCCGGGCGGTCAGCGGCGCCAGCGCGTCCAGCATGGTCTTGGTCAGCCGCAGGTCGTAGAGGGTGTCGACGAGCAGTGACGCGCCCCGGCCGGTGATCAGCCCGGCGTTGCTCATGCCCCATCCGACATCGCCCGCGATCCAGGCGTAACAGCCGTGTCCGAGCTCGATACGGCCCGTCCGGGATGTCACGGAAGCCACGTTGCCTCCTCGTCGGAGTCCCGCGATCAACAGCGCGAGACTTCCATCCACTGGTGGACTTGAGTCCAACAATGGAGAGGAATCTAGATAGATGCCGGGAAGGCGTCAAGAGTCGTGCGGCCCTGTGTTGTACTGGGGGCCATGAAGATCCGGGACGCGGCAGCCGCCTCCGAGGGTGGCGCGGCCGTGGGGCGCCAGGAGCGCAGGCGTCGGAAGCTGCACGACCAGCTGTATGACACGGCGGTCGGTCTCTTCGTCGCCCAGGGATACGAGGCGACCACCATGGAGCAGATCGCCGCGGCCGCCGATGTCGCCCGGGCCACCGTCTTCAACCACTTCACGCAGAAGGTCGGCTTCCTCGAGGAATGGGGAGTCCGCCGCCGCGCCCGCGTCGCTGAGATCCTCGGAGCGGAGCACGCCGAGGACCTGCCGGTCGGCGACCGGCTGCGCCGCTACCTGAAGGAGATGGGCGACCTCAACGTCGCCTCCCGCGCGGAGACCACCGTCCTGATGGACGCCTCAGCGCGTTACGGGTACCTCCTTCAGGACCCGTCCCTGGACATCGAACTCGCCAGGATCGTCGAGCGAGGGCGGCAACGCGGGGAGACCAGGGCAGGCGTCGACTGCGACCAGGCCGGCCAACTGCTGGCCGCCTGCTACTTCTCGACGATCCTGCGCTGGATCCGCGAGGAACCGGCCCCGTTCGACCTGCACGAGCGCCTCGCCGGGGCGCTCGACATCATCCTGCTGGGCCTTCTTGCCGACGAGGCACATGCCGGGGAACCCTGACGGTTCCCCTCACCGCCGCCCGGCGTCACCCGTTCACCCCCGCGCCCTCCGTCCTTCGGGTGCTCTTGCAACCGGACCTCGCCACACGGCGGTGACCTGCTGAAACATCCTCGAATCGGCTCACCCTTCCGCCCTTCTGACACCCATTCACCCCATTTCTGACACACGCTCAGGAAGCGCGCTCGGCTCGCTGCGACTTACCTCGGAAGGGCAAGGGGACATCAGTGAGAGCTCGAGGGAGCACCGATGCGACGTACCGCCCGTCTGCTCGCGGGTACCGCGCTCGCCGTCGCAGCCGCGGGGTTCCTGGCCGCGCCCGCGTACGGCGAGTCGGACGGCGGCGGTCTGGAGGTGTACCCGTCCTCGGTCGTGCCGGGCGGTCAGGTCACCGTGAACACCTCGGCGTGCGGCGACGGCGGTACGGCGGCCGGCGACGCGAGCGCGGTGGGCGCGGGCGCCTTCACACTGGCGCCGACCACGCACGCGGGTGACGCGATCGGGCAGTTCCGGGTGCCGCCCAGCGCGCAGCAGGGGACGTACGAGATCGACGCGACCTGCGCCGAGGGCGGCCGGGAGGTCTCCGGCGACCTGGTGGTGACACTGACCGCGGCGCGCGGGCAGGTGCAGCCCCGGGGAAGTGTGAAGACGGGGGTCGGCGGCGTGATGGGCCCCGACCCCGTGCAGACCGCGGCCGGTGTGGCGGCTCTCGCCGTCGCCGCCGCGGGCGGTACCTGGCTCCTGCATCGCCGGGCGAGAGGCGACGGGATCTGACGGACACCCTCCGCTGTCCGTCCGCCGGTACCGCATGTCCCTCCCCCTCCGGGTCCGACGCCCCTCGCGGCCCGGAGGGGGACCGGGCCGACCCCGGGACGCCGTCCGCTCCCGGATCCCGTCGGCCCCCGGATCCCTGGGAGGCTCGCGTGCGCAGAGTCAGCAATGCCGCCATAGGCGCCGTCACGGTGGCCGCCCTGTGCAGCGGCGCGTGGCTGCTGCGCAGCGGCGCCGAGACCCACGCACCGCCGCAGCCCTCCGCCGCGCAGGCTCGCTCGGCCGCACACGCCGACGTCCGGTCCGCGCCCGCGCTGCCGCCCTCACCGCCCGACCGCATCCGCATCCCCTCGATCCATGTGGACGCCCCCCTCATGGGCCTCGCCCTCACCTCCACCGGCAGCCTCGACGTGCCGCCCGCGGCGAAGAGGAACCTCGCCGGCTGGTACGAGGCCGGCACCACGCCCGGGGAGACGGGAACGGCCGTGGTCGCCGGGCATGTCGACAACGCCGACGGCCCCGCCGTCTTCTACGATCTCGGCGCCCTGAGGAGGGGCAGCCGTATCGAGGTGGACCGACGGGACGGCAGCGTCGCCGTGTTCGGTGTGGACGCGGTGGAGGTGTACGACGCCCGGCGCTTCCCGGACCAGAAGGTGTACGGCGCGGCGGACCGGCCCGAGCTACGGGTCATCACCTGCGGTGGCGGGTACTCCCGTTCGACCGGCTACCAGGGCAACCTGGTCGTGTTCGCGCACCTCACGGGCAGCCGTCGCTGACCGCCCGCGCGACGGTCCGCGCGCAGTCCGCGGGCTCGGTGTGCGTGGTGTCGACCACCAGGTCGTACTCCACGCCCCGGTGGACCAGTTCCGCCTGCTTCCGTGCCATGCCGGGCGGCCGGTCGCCCCGTCCCCTCTCCCGCTCGGCCGCCACGGCGGGCTCGCAGCGCACGCCGACCCACAGCACGTCCAGACCGGCCAGCGACTTCCGCCACCGCTGCTGGGAGTCCGGTCCGCCGAGGAAGACGTCGTCGATCAGCGCGGGAGCACCCGCCCGCACGGTCGCCGCGACACCCTCCCGCCAGGCCGCCTCCAACCTGCTGAACTCCGGCCCCACATGGACGTCTCCGTCGTCCGAGACCAGCGCGTCCCGCATCGGCACGGGCAGCAGCTCGACGAACCCGTCGATCGAGAAGGCCAGCCACGGCTCGGGCAGCACCGTCTGCAGGGCGCGCACAAGGCTCGACTTGCCCGAGCTGGAACCGCCGTTGAGCACGATCACCTGAGTCGTCATCAGGGCACCGTAGCCCGGGACGGTCTGCTGCCCGTAGGCGGTGTTCACGACGCCTTCGTGCTCTCCAGGTACCGCAGCACCGCCAGCACCCGCCGGTGTCCCTCCTGCGACGGTGGCAGATCGAGCTTGGCGAAGATGTTGGCGATGTGCTTCTCGACCGCCCGCTCGGTGACGGTGAACGTCGTCGCGATGGTGTGGTTGGCGCGGCCTTCGGCCATCAGGGCGAGGACCTCGCGCTCGCGGGGCGTCAGCCGGTCCAGGGCGGTCGTACGGCGGCTCGCCCCGAAGAGCTGGGCGACCACCTCGGGGTCGAGCGCGGTGCCGCCGGCCGCGATCCGCTCCAGCGCGCCCACGAACTCGCCGATGTCGGCGACCCGTTCCTTGAGGAGGTAGCCGAACCCCGAGGGGTCGGCGAGCAGACGGGAGGCGTGGGCCGTCTCGACGTACTGGGAGAAGAGCAGGATCCCGGTGCCGGGGTGCTCGGCACGCAGACGCAGGGCGGCCCGCACGCCCTCGTCGGTCTGGGTGGGCGGCAGGCGGATGTCCACGACGGCCACGTCCGGGGCGTGTTCGGCGACGGCGGTGAGGAGGGCCTCCGCGTCCGGCACGGCGGCCGCCACCTCGACGTCCCGCAGCTGGAGGAGCTGGGCCAGTCCGTCGCGGAGCAGGGCCGAGTCCTCGGCGATGACGACACGCATGGCACTCCCGTTCCGGCCGGTGGCCGCCCCTGTCACAGGGGCAGCCCGACGGTGACCACCGTAGGGCCTCCGGGCGGGCTGACGCAGGTGAGCGTGCCGTCGACGGTACGGACACGGGCGAGCAGACCGGTGAGCCCGGAGCCGGCCCCGACGACCGCGCCGCCCCGGCCGTCGTCGGTGACGCGGAGGCGGAGGAGCCCGTCGTGGGTGTCCACGTCGACGGTGACGGCCGACGCCCCGCTGTGCTTGGCCGCGTTGGCGAGGAGTTCGGCGGCGCAGAAGTAGGCGATGGACTCGACGGCGGGGGTCGGCCGGGCGGGGACGTCGGTGGTGAGGGTGACGGGGAGGGCGCTGTCGGCCGCGAGGGTGGTCAGGGCGGCGGGAAGGCCCTCGTCGAGTACGGGGGGATGGATGCCCTTGACCAGGGCGCGCAGGTCGGTGATGGCCTGGGTGGCGTTGGTCTGGGCGGTGTCGACGACGGTGAGCAGCCGGGACGCGTCCGCACCGGAGCCGATCAGCTCGCGGATCATGGTGAGGTGCATGGCGACGCCGACCAGCCGGGCCTGGGTGCCGTCGTGAAGATCGCGTTCGATACGGCGCAGGGTGGCGACGGCGTCCTCGACGGCCTGGGCGCGGGTCTCCTCCAGGGTGCGGATACGGCGATCGGCGGCGCTGGGACCGAGCAGCGCCGTCAGCAGGGCGCGGTGGGGGGTGAGCGCGTGCCGCAGGAGCCGGGGCGCGACGGCGAGAAGCAGCAGCCCGAGGAGGAACGGGATCAGCGTGTACGGCCCCGTGTCGGCCTGCCGGCCGAAGAACTCCAGGGAGTCGAGGGACCCGAGCAGCGGATGGAGGGTGAACAGGACGCCGTAGACGTATCCGACGAACACCGCGATGTACGGCAGAACAGCGGTGAACGGGGTCAGCAGGGCCGATGCAACGGCCCGCCACCCGGCCCGCTCCCCCAGCACCGCCCGCCGCCACCCGAGGACTCCGCTCCCGCGCGGCGGCACCGGCTCCCCGATCTCCACCCCGAGCAGCCGCCGGGCCAGCCCGCGCTGCACCGCCCCGAGCGCCGACGCTCCCCGCACCGTCCCGGCCACCAGCCACAACCCGAGGGTGGTGACGGAGAGCAGCCCGCCGAACGCGAGCCCCGCCACCGTCAGGAAGCACCCGAGGAGCGCGAGCGGGAAGGCGATCACGCCGTAGAGCAGCGCGGCCAGGGCGTGGGGGCCGAAGGAGGCGGAGAGGAGGAGCCGGAGGCGTTTCACGACGGTCAACGTAGAACAGTCCCGGGACTCAGCAGCCGCCGCGCCACTCGCGTCTGCACGGCCGCCAGGCCCCGTCCCACCCACGGCATCAGCAGCAGGAAGCCCAGGCCGCCGAGGATCGCGTGGAACGCCCATGCCCCGGCGAAGGTGGGCCCGCCCCACGCGTGGGAGTAGTCGGAGCCGGCGCGCAGCGGCCAGGCGAGGTTCATCGGCACGATCAGCCAGCCGTAGAGGGTGACGAGGGCCGTCAGCAGGTTGAGCGGGGTCGCGACGAGGGCGTGCAGGAGCCCCGAGCGCGGGCCGTCGGCCATCTCCGTGTCTCGCAGCAGCCGCCGTACCAGTGCCCGCTGCCGGCGGCCGGTCGGCGCCCCCAGCAGAGCCAGTGGGACGCACGCCACAGTCACCGGGAAGGCGATCACGGCGTATGCGAAACGGCGCCAGGTGCCCGCGGTGAACGGCTCGCGGACGATGCGCCACAGCCATGCGGCGGCGGTGTCGTGAACCGGGATGTTCCGGGCGGTGTCCATGGTGCTTCTCCCTGGGCGTGAGCCGGTGTGAACTGGTGAAACCGGATGTCACCAGCCTCGCCGCGCACCCGGTCGTACACGATGGTGCCTGCACGGGGACCCGGGGTTCGGTTCACCCCACCCCGGCCGATCTCACACCACACCCCCGGCGCGTTCTCCGAACCCTCACACCCCGTTCGCGCTACCGAAGAGGGCAGCGTTCCTCGCGGGAAACAGAGGTGATGCTGCCGGGTAACACCCGCATCGCACGCTCCTGGACATGACCTCGAATACGCGTGTGGTGGTGATCGGCGCCGGCCTCGCGGGCGTCCGGCTCGCCCGGCGGCTCGGCGAGCGCGGCACGCCCGTGACGCTGATCGGCGACGAGGAGCACCGCCCGTACAACCGGGTGCTCCTGGCCGAGGTGCTGGCCGGGCGGTACCAGCCCGAGGTGATCGCGCTGCCCGCGCCCGCGGAACTGACCCGCGGCCAGGTCACGGGCATCGACCGCGAGGTGCGAGCCGTACACCTCGCGGACGGCTCGAAGATCGCATACGACACACTGGTCCTGGCCACCGGCTCGAACCCCGTACTCCCGCCCCTGCGCGGCCTGTTCACCAAGGACCGTGTGCTGCCCGAGGGTGTGCACGCGTTCCGGACGATGGACGACTGCCTGGGGCTCTCCAAGGCCGTACGGCCGGGGGTGCGGGCGGTCGTCATCGGCGGCGGGCTGCTCGGGGTCTCCGCGGCCCGCGCGCTCGCCCGGCGCGGCGCGCAGGTGGTGCTGGCCCAGCAGGGCGAGCGCCTGATGGAGCGCCAGCTCGACCCGAGCGCCTCCAAGCTCGTGAAGCGGCATCTGGGGGACCTCGGCGTCGAGATCCACACCGAGACCCGGGTCCGTGACGTGCGCTGCGTCGGCGGCGCGGTCCGCTCGGTCGAGATGCACGACGGGTACGCGCTCGACGCGGACCTGGTGGTGCTGGCCTGCGGGGTCCACCCCCGGGTGGGTCTCGCCCGGGTCGCCGGCCTCGACGTACGCAAGGGGATCGTCGTCGACGACGAACTCCGCACCTCCGACCCGTACATACGGGCGATCGGCGACTGCGCGCAGCACGACGGCACCGTGTACGGGCTCGCCACTCCGGCGCTCGAACAGGCCGACGTGCTGGCCGAGTCGCTCGCCGGACGGGCGAACGCCCGTTACACCGGCACCCGTTCACTGACCCGGCTCACCCTCGACGGGCCGGACTCCCCCTTCGACCTCGCCGCGTTCGGCGAGACGGAGCCGCGTCCCGGGGACGACGTCGTCCAGCTGGCGGACGCCACCCGCGGTACCTACCGCAAGGTCGTCGTCCGTGACGACCGCCTGGTCGGCGGGGTCCTCGTCGGCGAACTCGGCACCGTCGGCGCGCTCGCCCGCGCCTGGGAGGGAGCGGAGCCGCTCCCCTCCGACGGCGGCCCCCTGCTCCACCTGCTCACCAACGATGGAGGCTCCTGATGTCCACCGGCACCCCCACGATCGTGCTCGTCGGCCATGGCATGGTCGGCCAGCGCTTCCTCGAAGCGCTCGCCGAGCGCGGCCTGACCGCCACGCACCGCGTGGTGGTGCTGTGCGAGGAGCCACGTCCCGCCTACGACCGCGTGGCGCTCACCTCGTACTTCTCGGGCAGGACACCCGAGGAACTGTCCATGACGGACATGGAGTTCATCGACGGCCACGGCATCGAGCTCTACGTCGGCGACCCGGCCGAGACCGTCGACCGCGAGGCGAGGCGGGTCACCGCGAAGTCGGGCCGGGTCTTCGAGTACGACACCCTCGTCCTCGCCACCGGCTCCTTCCCCTTCGTGCCGCCCGTCCCCAACAAGGACGCGCGGGGCTGCTTCGTCTACCGCACCATCGAGGACCTGCTGGCGATCGAGGAGTACGCCAAGACCCGTACGACCGGCGCGGTGGTCGGCGGCGGTCTGCTCGGCCTGGAGGCCGCGGATGCGCTCAAGGGCCTCGGACTCACCTCCCACATCGTGGAGTTCGCGCCGCGGCTGATGCCGGTGCAGGTCGACGAGGGCGGCGGCGCGGCCCTGCTGCGGACCATCGAGGAGATGGGCCTGACCGTCCACACGGGTGTCGGCACGCAGGAGATCGTGGTCGGCGAGGACGGTGCCGTGACCGGCATGAAGCTGTCCGACGGCTCCGAACTCGCCACGGACATGGTGGTGTTCAGTGCCGGAGTCCGGCCGAGGGACCAGCTCGCCCGGGACTGCGGCCTGTCGGTCGGTGAGCGCGGTGGCATCGCCGTCGACGAGCAGTGCCGTACGGTCCTGGACCCGCGTGTCTTCGCGATCGGCGAGTGCGCGCTGGCCGCCGACGGCCGGGTGTACGGCCTGGTGGCCCCCGGTTACGAGCAGGCGGAGACGGCCGCGGCCACCATCGCCGCCGACGAGGCGTCGTTCACGGGCGCCGACCTCTCGACCAAGCTGAAGCTGCTCGGTGTCGACGTCGCCTCCTTCGGTGACGCGCACGGCACCACCGAGGACTGCCTGGACGTCGTCTACTCCGACTCCCGCGCCGGTCTGTACAAGAAGCTGGTCATCGGCCGCGACGGCACGCTGCTCGGCGGCATCCTGGTCGGCGACGCGGAGGCCTACGGCACGCTGAAGGCCTTCACCGGTTCCGTCCCGCCGGTCAGGCCCGAGTCGCTCGTACTGCCCGCCGGTGCCGGTGAGTCGGTCCAGCTCGGCCCCACCGCGCTGCCGGACGACGCGATCATCTGCTCCTGCAACAACGTCCGCAAGGGCACGATCCGCGGGGCGGTCACCGAGCACAGCTGCACCACCGTGCCCGAGGTGAAGAAGTGCACCAAGGCCGGTACCACGTGCGGCAGTTGCGTGAAGGTGCTCGGCCAGCTGGTCACCGCCGAGCTGGAGGCGTCCGGCGTCGAGGTCGACAAGGGCCTGTGCGGCTGCTTCTCCCAGACCCGCGAGGAGCTCTACGAGATCGTCCTCGCCCTGCGCGTCAACACCTACCAGGACCTCCTCGACCGCTACGGCCGCGACGGCGCCAGGGGCGGCGACGGCTGCGAGGTCTGCAAGCCGGCGGTCGGCTCCATCATCGCCTCCCTCGCCCCGACGATCGGCGCGAGCGGCTATGTCCTGGACGGCGAGCAGGCGGCCCTCCAGGACAGCAACGACCACTTCCTGGCCAACCTCCAGAAGAACGGCTCGTACTCGGTCGTCCCGCGCATCCCCGGCGGTGAGATCACCCCCGAGGGCCTGATCACGATCGGTGAGATCGCCCGCGACTTCGGCCTCTACACGAAGATCACCGGCGGCCAGCGGATCGACATGTTCGGCGCCCGGGTCGAACAACTCCCCCTGATCTGGATGCGGTTGGTGGACGCCGGCTTCGAGTCCGGCCACGCCTACGGCAAGGCGCTGCGCACGGTGAAGTCCTGCGTCGGCTCCACCTGGTGCCGCTACGGCGTCCAGGACTCGGTCCGTATGGCGATCGACCTGGAGCTGCGCTACCGGGGCCTGCGCTCCCCGCACAAGCTGAAGTCGGCGGTGTCGGGCTGCGCCCGCGAGTGCGCGGAGGCCCAGTCGAAGGACTTCGGCGTCATCGCCACCGCGGGCGGGTGGAACCTCTACGTCGGCGGCAACGGCGGCGCCACCCCGCGCCACGCGGACCTGCTGGCCCAGGACCTCACGGACGCCGAACTGATCAAGCTGATCGACCGGTTCCTGATGTTCTACATCCGCACGGCGGACCGTCTGGAGCGCACCTCCACCTGGCTGGAGCGCGTCCCCGGCGGCCTGGACCATGTCCGGGACGTGGTGGTGGAGGACTCCCTCGGCATCTGCGAGGAACTGGAGTCCCTGATGGCGGCGCATGTGGCGAACTACGCCGACGAGTGGGCGACCACCATCAACAACCCCGACAAGCTCGCCCGGTTCGTGTCCTTCGTGAACGCCCCCGACACCCCCGACCCGGTCGTCGGCTTCGTGCCGGAACGCGACCAGATGAAGCCCGACCTGCCGCTGCTCTCCATCGGCATGCGCCCCGCTCAAGACGTCCTGGAAGGAAGCGCCCAGCGATGACCCTGGCACCCGAGACGACCGATCTGAAGGTCCAACTGCAGCTCGAGGACGGCTGGTTGACGGTCTGCGACCTCACCCAGCTGCTCCCCGGCCGAGGCGTGGCGGCGCTGCTGCCCGACGGCCGCCAGGCGGCCCTGTTCCGCGACCGCAACGGCACCCTGTACGCCATCGACAACCGCGACCCCTTCGGCGGCGCGGCGGTCCTCTCCCGCGGCCTCACCGGCACCCACCAGGGCCGCCCGTTCGTCGCCTCGCCCCTGCTGAAGCAGCGGTTCGACCTGGAGAGCGGGCAGTGCCTGGACGACGAGACGGTGCGGGTGGCGACGTACGAGGTGCGGGCGGCGTAGGGGGGGAGGGGGCGCGCGCCGCGGAGTCGCCGCCGCGGGAGCCGTGGCGATCCGCCGCTACGCCGCCGAGGCCTCCGATGCCCGACTCCGCCTCAACGGCTGCCTGGTGACCAACACCGGTCGGCCGGCCGCGATCCGCTCATCCTCGCCCTCGCCCTCGCCCTCGCCCTCGCCCGGATGCTGCTGGTGCTGCTGTGCAGGGCCTGCGGGTGGTGGGCAAGGCGTCGGACGACCCGGCACGCGTACGGGACGCGGCGGAACAGGCGCCGGCCCGCCTCACCCCTTCAAGGCGTCGTACGAAACGCCCGTCAGCCGCTCGGAGGCGCTCCAAAGAAGCTCCCCCGCCTCGTCGTTGAGGGTCCACGGTGCCCGCCAGGACGGCCCCGGCGTCCCGCGCCACATCATGACCGACGGTCCGGTGAACGAGTCCTGCCGTACGCCGGCAGCCGTCGCCGCGTGCAGGACGGGCAACGCCCCCGCCGCCGCCGACTGCGCGAAGACCCGGTTGCCGAGCTCCATCACCCGCTCCGTCAGCCGGCGCCCCTCCATACGGGGCCCGGCGCCCTGCAGATTGGTCGCCGCGTACCCGGGGTGCGCCGCCGCCGCGACCATGTCCGCGCCCTGTGCCACGAGCCTTCGCGACAGCTCGTGGGTGAAGAGCAGGTTGGCGGTCTTGGAGCGGGCGTAGGCGACCCAACGGCGGTAGCGGCGCTCGCTGTTGAGGTCGGCGATGTCGATGTTGGCGAGCGCGTGCATCCCGCTGGAGACGGTCACCACGCGGGCGCCGGGGGTGTCGAGGAGCACCGGCAGCAGAAGGCCGGTCAGGGCGAAGTGGCCGAGGTGGTTGACGCCGAACTGGGTCTCGTTGCCTTCGGCCGTGGTGCCGTACGGGAGCGCCATCACCCCGGCGTTGTTGACGAGCAGGTCGAGATGGTCGTAGCGGAAGCCCTCCGCGAAGTCCCGCACGGAGCCCAGGTCGCCGAGGTCCAGTCGGGCGAACTCGGCCATCGCGTCCGGGACTTCGGCGGCGATCCGGTCCGCCGCCGCGTTCCCCCGCGCCTCGCTCCGGCACGCGAGCACCACTCGCGCCCCCTTGCGGGCGAGCTCTCGCGCGGTGACGTACCCGATCCCGCTGTTGGCGCCGGTGACGACGGCGATACGGCCGGTCTGACCGGGAATGTCGTTGACGGTCCAGCCGGACATGGCCGAACTCCCTTCGGAGCGCACGTGCGGTGCCTTGCTGCGCCCACCCTAAGGGCTGTCCCGTAAATGATCTTTGAGTCGCCTCGGGCGTAGCGGGCTGCCATACCGCCCGTTGGGCTATCCGGCGAGGGCGAGGTTGTGCATCCGGGCGATGCCGAGCATGGCGTGGTGGACGCCGTCGCCTTTGAGGCGGCAGTCGCGGAGGATCTTCCAAGTCTTCATGCGGGCGAAGACGTGCTCGACTCGAGCCCGGACCTGCTTGTGGGATTTGTTGTGTTCTTCTTTCCAGTCCGGAAGTGTGGCCTGGCCTCGCTCGCGGCGGTGCGGGATGACCAGTCCGGTGCCCGGGTAGCCGCCGTCGGCGATCGTGGTGGTCTTGCCGACTGCGGCCTTGGCGCCGGACTCCTCCCATGCCTTGCAGTCGTTGCGGTTCCCGGCGAGCGGCCGGCCGACCACGACTACCAGGCGGGTGTCGGCGTCGATGACGACCTGGTGGTTGGTGGAGTACCGGTAATTCTTCGACTGCGCGGCGATGGTGTGGTCGCGGGTGGGGACCAGCGTGCCGTCCACAATGAGCACGGCGTCTTTGGCGAACCGCTTGCGGGGCTGGAGGGCGAGCATCGGTCCGAGGTGGTCGATGATGCGGTCCGCCACCGACTTCGACACCCCAAACAGCGGCGCGAGCTGGCGCATGGTCAGGTTCGTTCGCCAGTAGGTCGCGACCAGCAGTGCCCGGTCCTCCAGCGCAAGGCTCCACGGGCGGCCCTTGCGGACCGCGTCGGCACCCTCACGACGCAGAACCGTCACCAGCTTTCCGAAGGCACGCGGGCTCAGCCCGGTGAACGGGGCTATCCAGGTCGGCTCCGACGCCGTGATTACACCAGCCACACCAAGATCATTCCAGTTGCCGAGGCTGCTCCGTGTCCTCGATCCTGTGGGCTCGGCAAGCGGGAGGGCACATGGGGCTGGTTCTTTTCCCGGGCGACGGAGACAACAGCAGTCCGGATGTCTCCTGGTCCTATAGCGGCTTCGCCGCGTTTCGGCGATGTCTGGCGGAGGCCGAGGGGTTCGTCCTCTCCGAGATGTCGGGCTTCGGCGGCGAGGGCCCGTGGAGCGAGGTGTCCACCGTTCTGGAGCCATTTCTCGATCATCCGGATGCCGGCGGTGACGACCTCTCGCCTGCCGAGTGCGCGGTGATCCTGCCCCGGTTGGAGGCGATCAGCGACCAGTGGGCGCGGGAGGGCGGCGACCAGCTCCTCAAGCAGCACATTGCGGACGCCCGCCAGTTGGCAGGCGTCCTGCGACTCTGCATCGAGAAGGACGTCCCGCTGGCCTTCCTCTGAAGCCCGCCGAGCACTGATCCCACTTACGGGACAGCACTTAGGAGAGAAAGCCACGAACACCGAAGGGACGGCACCTCCGCACAGGGTGTACAGCCGATGCCCTGAACTGGGCACTCGGCACCTGCCCCCCCTTCCAGGGCACTCTCAGGGCACTTGGAGACGCTCACCGCTTGCCCACACTCCCGTCGACCAGCCGCCGCACAAGCCCATCTCCGCTGAGGCGTCGCAGCAGCGGCGTTCAAGGTGACCGTCGGTTAGCCGTTCGCCTCGGGGGGACGACCCCGGGTCTTGTCGCTGTCACTGCGCACGGCTCGGCATCGACCAGCGGGCGGGCGGCGCACCGGCGGCTGGTAGCCGCTTGTCTGCATTTGCTGGAATCGACTCGCCCCCGCAACTATTCCCCCGAGGGTAGAAAGTAGGATGCGGACTCAACCGGCGGGCCTCCCGCAACAGCTTCTTCGTACACTGCATGAGTCAATTTCACAAACTCAAGATCACGTCGGTTCGCGTTAGCCCTCGCCCACGCGAGCCAGTCATCTCCACCATTTTTCCAGTGTTGACGCGCAACCTCTCCCCTGAAATGAATTTCCAGCGTGACTCGAACCGCTGCAGGCGTCATTCGCCCGACCACATAATCCGCCAGCCATTGACGATAAATCAGGTTGCAGTACGTCAATTGCCGAGCGCTCATGAATGTCATCGGCTCCACCGGCGGATCCCAGCATTGCATTAAAGTCTCATCGTCAATTGCACGCAGCATCAATTCCCTGTGCAGAGAGGACCATATCTCTTCGTGCATACTTCGTGTTTGCCTGACCTGGTAGACAATCGAAAATACGGCACCCAAGAAGGCTGCCGCAGAGAAGGGCGCCGCCACTGCACCATAAGCCTGACTAACTTCACTCAGCCTAGACCAGTTCATATCAGACGGGGCTGTCGCGCGCAGTATAAATGGAGCGAAAGCAATGAAAGAAATGGCGCCGGCAACTAATACCGACCAGAGGGTCCACCGTTTCCACCGATTATGAGATGTCACACATTCCCCCGGCACGCCGAATAAAAGGTTGGGATAAGACCTTAAGCATAAGCCTCGTCAACGCTAGGAACATTCCGGACGAAATTTCGCCAAGCGACAACATTGAAGGAAAGTTGTAGACCTGATGGACATTTCGAGTCGCGGACGTTAATTCGATTGAGGAAAATCGCCACCTCAAGGCAATTGCAGCCACTGGCCGACCTTGAACTCTTTTGCCACTTCCGCTTGATCATTACTCCCTCTCCATCGGTAACACCATGGTCAGGGAAGTCGGGCATTGATCACAAGTAGGCATCGGTCTATAACGTTGAGTTACTTTACCTCTGCCGCAAAGCGGACTCTGCGGGTTCGTTTTCCGCCAGGGTCCCGCCCTCAACAGCAGCCGGGTGAACACAGAACGCCTGGGCAGGGCTTGGACTGCGGCGCCGCCCCCTAGATTCAGGGGGCGGCGTCTGGCGCCCCTCACGCGGCACTCTCAGGACACATCGTTCAACGCGGCTTCCATCATGTCGGCGGTCTGGTCCGCCTCCGCCTCCCACAGGTGGGTGTAGACGTTTAGCGTGATCGACGGCTTGGCGTGACCGAGCCTCTTCTGTACCTGCCTCGGCGTCGCCCCGTTTTTGATCAGAACCGAGGCATAGAAATGCCGCAGATCGTGAAGCGCGGTGTCCCCGGGAACACGGACCTTGCTCCCAGACTTCGCCAGGTAGGCGTTCGCCGCCTGATGTTGCGGGCCCACACCTTCGCCCAGCTACCGCGCCGGATCGCCCCACCGGTCTCGCTGGTGTACAGCAAACGAGCATGGCGCCAAACGGGCTTCCTCGGGTTCGTCCGATCTTCGATGTACACGACCTGCGGCGGAAACTCCTCACGATGCCGGGCGATCTCGTCTACGACCGAACGCCCTTGAGGAACGGACCGATAGCTCTGCTTGGTCTTCGGCTCCCCCAGGTATGGCACCCCCTTGTCGGGACCGATCAGTTGCTGCTTGACCGTCACGGTCTCGCCGGGTTCTTCGTCCTCCAGTCAAGAATCCGGGGACACCATCCGCCACGGTTGCCGTCCTGCGGCACCGGCATGGCGTGCTTGACCATCTCGTCCTCACGGATTCTCCCATCGCGTTCGAGGGACCACAGGGGCACTCGGTGATCACTGATCTTCGAGTGGACGATGTCCTACCCGAGATGAAAGCCGAGGTCGAGCAGTATGAGACGCACACGCCAGAGCACAGGGAGGCCCTGCAACGACTCGTGCTCGCGCAGCGGCAACTACGCAACACAGCAGAGGGGTTCTGAAGCATTCGCCACCCTCCGGTCGGGAGGCCCCAGTGAACTGATCGACACCGTAGGTAGGGTCGAGGCCACGGACCCCACTGGGCGGCGGTGGCCGCGGTACAAGTCCGGCGATGACGCCGCAGTGGCCTTCTGCCAGTGGTGAGCAGCTACTTCAAGTTCCGTCGATGGCCGTAGTCATGGGCGGGCGCCGAGGCTCTCGTAGTGGTCGCACAGAGCGTTTAAGGCGCGTGCCAGGCGTCGGGCATAGCCGACTTCTGCGCCGAATCTACGGCTCGGCCCAGTTCGGAGCCGTCCCCGCGCCTCGCCCACGCACGCGAGCGCGCAGAACCGAGGAATGCTGTCCTTCTTCAACAGCATGACGGCCTGCTCGACCTCAGGAATGAGCAACTCCAGGTGGCCCCGAACCGTCTGCGTCAGCGTCTCTAGTTCATCTGCCGTTGGGGGCAGCACCACGGCGTCCGGGTCCAGCAGAATCTGAACGGTCTCGCGCATGACGGTGATGTCAGGGCGATCGGCCTGCCGGCGTCCAGTGCCCTCGGATACTGCTGTGGTGCGGTTCGCCATGTCGGCCCCTGCCCAGTCGGCCACGCCCGGGGCCGTTCGCATGGTCGCCGGGTCTCGTCGTGCCTCTTGAAGCTAGGAGCGCGTTGAACGCCAATGCCAGCAATGTGCAGATCTTTGCATCCATGCCAACCCGCCCTGGGTATTGACGAATTCGGCCACTTGACCAGCTACGCCATCTGCCGGACCGTGTCGCAAAGAACTGCACATCACGTGGATGGAGACAGTCATGCCGCTACGGTTCATCGGGATCGACCCCGACACGAAGACCGGGGACTCACCGACCGTATGGGTCGACCAGGAGAAGGGTGAACTCGTCGTCCAGGGATGGAAGCCGGGCCCTCAACTCGCAGCAGAGTGCGCCGCGTTCGAAGTGCCGGGCCATGCTGTCGGCATCCCAGCGGACGAGGCCGTCATCCGCATCCCTGCCAGGATGGTGCACATGATCAGGGAGGCATGCGATGTCCTCGATCGTTCCGACGATCGCTGAACTCATGGACAGGTGCACGCGCTCCGCTGTGCACCTTGAGATGCGAGATCACTACGGCGTAGCCGCAGAAGCTGACGACTTCCGGACCTGGCTGGAGACCGGCCGCCTCGACACCGACCCTGAATCACGGGACTGGGCACCCTGGGTGGACCTGGTCTCCCGCGCCGTGGCACGCGGCGTCACAGTACGCCGCGCCCGGATCGTCTCCGAACCCGTCTCGGACTACATCCGCTACGAACACGCCTCCACCGGCGTCAACGTCCACGCCGGCGAACAGGTCCGCTGGCTGCCCCGCCGAAACGCCTCGGACCTCGCCCTGCCCGGCAACGACTTCTGGCTCTTCGACGACCACATCATCCGGTGGGGCCACTTCTCCGGCGACGGAGCCATGACCGGCCATGAAATCTCCGAGGCCCCCGCCGCCGCGAAACTGTGCGCCGAGTCCTTCGAGGCCGTATGGGCCCGCGCGATCCCTCACGACCAGTACCAGATCCACTGACCAGAAAGCACCGGCAGCCGCCCCATGCCCGCCTCGCCATCCTCCTCCGCCCAGGCCGCACGTGAAGCCGTCGCCCACCGGCTGCGCGACCTCCGCAAGGAAGCCGGCCTGACGGTCGTCCAGTTGGCTGCCGCGTGCGGCTGGCACTACTCCAAAACCTCACGCATCGAGAACGCACTCACCGGACCGTCCACAAACGACATCCGCCGCTGGTGCACCGCGACCCGATCAGACGAACAAGCACAGGATCTCGTCGTACAGTCCATCAACGCCGAATCGATGTACCGCCAATGGCGCGACCAGGTCCGCACCGGACTACGCCACATCCAACACAGCAGGATGCAGGCGTCCCGCGAGACCGAGAACTTCCGAATCTACTCCTCCGGCATCGTCCCCGGACTGCTGCAGACAGAGGGCTACGCGCTCGCCGTCCTCGGAATCGCCGCCAACATCCACGCCCTGGACATCGACGACAGCACCGAGGCCGCACACGCCCGACTCGAACGCTCCCGCATCATCCACGAGCCGGGACACCGTTTCATCGTGGTCATCGAGGAGGCCGTACTCCACTCCCAGGTGGCCGAGACCAACGCGATGGCAGCACAACTCGGCTACCTCCTCACCGCCGGCGCCCTACCAGCCGTCTCCCTCGGCGTCATCCCCACGACCATTCGCCGCACGCACTGGCCCGAAGAGACTTTCCACATCTACGACGACAAGCACGTCTCCGTCGAGCTGGTGTCAGCCGAAGTGAACGTCACCCAACCCTCCGAGATCGCCCTGTACATGAAAGCGTTCGAGCGGCTGCGCAGCATGGCCGTCTACGGCGCAGACGCCCGAGCTCTGATCGTGAAGGCCATCGAAGCCCTGCACTGAGCCCGGACTTCAACCAAATCAGCGGTCGATCCACAGTCATTGGGCCACCTTGGGTGCGCGAGCCTGGTAGCACCTTCCCCCACGCCATCAAGGCCCTCGTACAGCGCGGGCACGCGGGCTTAACCTATTACAGCAGGCGAAGGCGCAGCAGTAAGCGTGTCCGCACACCATTGCCACGGTTTTGCTTCTGCGCTGTCATATTCACGTGATTGCTAGTACTCCAGCAGGATTTCGCTGTCTGACCTGGTCTTTTCGCCGGGTGGCGGGAGTGTAGCGGGACTTCGATCGTGCGGGGGCGGTCTCACGG
>NZ_JBEXCS010000050.1:0-70060 GCF_040605395.1 Streptomyces sp. NPDC005648
GTTGTACGTGGGTTTTCGCCCGGTGCGGCGAGAGTGCGTGCCAGGCGTCGAGCGGCAGGCGGGACTTTCGCAACACGCCCCAGCGTTGTCACACCGATTGTGGGCGCAGTCTTGCCGTGTCCTCGGGGCGGGGCGCGTCAGGTGTCCCGCCCACCAGGGCGCTGCCCTTGCGCCAGGTCTTCCAGGCCATGTTCCAGTCGCCGAAGCCGTTGCCGAAGTCCTCCATGGTGTCGCCGTTGGAGTTGATGACCTTGACGACGTCGCCCTGGTGGATGTGTTCGAAGAACCACTCGGCGTTGGCGGTGCTCATGCCGGTGCAGCCGTGGGAGACGTTCTCGTAGCCCTGTGAGCCGACCGACCAGGGCGCGGCATGGACGTACTCGCCGCTCCAGGTGACGCGGGTGGCGTAGTAGACGGGGAGGTCGTACGAGTCCGCGGAGCCCTCGGCGATACCGACCGTGGTCCCGCGCATACGTACGTACTGTTGCTTCTCCAGCACCACCTTGACGCCGTTGCGGGTCTCGAAGCCGGGCTTGCCGGTGGTGACCGGGATCTCGTTGATGTCCTCGTCGTTCTTGTAGAACGTCAGGGAGTGCGCCGAGGCGTCGGTGACGGCGATGACGCGGTCGCCGATGTTCAGCTTGAGCGACTTGGACCGGTCGCCCCAGAGCCGGTCGCCGATCTTCACGCCGTCGAGGTCGCTGTGCACCGTGACGGTGGCGTGGGCCGGCCAGTAGTCCTTCGGCCGGTAGTGGAGCTCCTTGTCGTCGACCCAGTGCCAGGCGCCGTCGACGGCCGGTACGGAGTCGACGCGCAGGGCCCGTTCGACTATGGCGCGCTGTGCCTTGTCCTTGATCGGCTGGTCGAGTTGGGCCGTGACGGGCTGGCCGACGCCGTAGTCGCCCGAGTCCGGGCCGAAGGTGACTTTCAGCCGCTTCTTGGTGGTGGGCTTGCTGGTGTCGAGCGTGAGCACCTTGCGGCCGGGCGCGCCGTCCTCGTCCTCGGTGCTCACACGGAGCGTGTAGTGGGCGTTGGCGGCCAGCGGGGAGGTGCTGTGCCAGCGGGAGCCGTCGGCGGAGAGTTCGCCCGTCACATAGCGGCCTGTGGCGTCCTCGGCGGTGACGTCCGTGATGCGGCCGTCGTCGTTGACGGTGACCTCCAGCGGCTTGTCCGGGTCGGCCTGCTTGTGGTCGCCCTTGGGACCGTTGAACGAGATCTGGTCCGAGGCGTCGTACGGCTTGGCGGTCAGCGGGTTGCCGCCGCCGCTGCAAGCGGTGCCGCCCGCGCCGAGGGCGATCACCAGCAGCGTGCAGCTGACGACGGTGCGGGTGCGTAGGCGCGCCGGTGTCGAGGAGGCGAGCGCGCGGAGGCCCGAAGGGTCGAGCACGGTCGCCTCCTCGACACCGGCTCTGGCGCCGCGAAAGGACACGGTGTGGTTCATGACTTCGACGCTAGGGAGCGGAGTCAATCGCGGCGCGCTGGGTGACACGTACGAGGGACACACATTGCGGCAAAAGCAGGAGCCCGGACGCTCCTGACGGAGTGTCCGGGCCCTTTTGGCGCTTCTGTCGTGCTACTGGGTGCGGTTCTCACCGCGGTAGTACTCGAAGACCCAGCCGTACAGGCCGATCATGATGATCGGGGCCGAGAAGTAGAGCAGCCACCAGCCGATCGCGATCGCCAGGAAGGCGAGCGCGCCACCGATGCCGAGGGCGAGCGGCTGCCAGCTGTGCGGGCTGAAGAACCCGACCTCGCCGGCCTCGTCCGCGACGTCGGCCTCCTTGTTGTCCATGGCACCCGCGTCGACCCGCCGGGCCGTGAAGCCCAGGTAGAAGCCGACCATGATGCACAGACCGAAGGCCAGGAAGAGCGCCGTGGTACCGGCCGGCTCCTTCGACCACACGCCATAGACCACCGCCATGGCGAGGACGAAGACGCTCAGCCACATGAACATCTTGCCCTGAACCTTCACTTGCCGGCCTCCTTGCCACCAGCCAGAGCCTTCTCACCGTGAGGCGCGTTCTCGAGCTGGTCGAGAGCGGCGATCTCAGGGTGGTGCAGGTCGAACGCCGGGGATTCACTGCGGATCCGCGGCAGGGTGAGGAAGTTGTGCCGCGGCGGCGGGCAGGACGTCGCCCACTCGAGCGAACGGCCGTAGCCCCACGGGTCGTCGACACCGACGGGCTTGCCGTACTTGGCGGTCTTCCACACGTTGTAGAGGAACGGCAGGATCGACATGCCGAGCAGGAACGAGCCGATCGTGGAGACCGTGTTCAGCGCGGTGAAGCCGTCGGCCGCCAGGTAGTCGGCGTAACGACGCGGCATGCCCTCGGCACCCAGCCAGTGCTGGACGAGGAACGTGGTGTGGAAGCCGATGAACAGCGTCCAGAACGTGATCTTGCCGAGGCGCTCGTCGAGCATCTTGCCGGTCATCTTCGGCCACCAGAAGTGGAAGCCGGAGAACATCGCGAAGACGACGGTGCCGAAGACGACGTAGTGGAAGTGCGCCACCACGAAGTACGAGTCGGAGACGTGGAAGTCCATCGGCGGCGAGGCCAGGATGACGCCGGTCAGACCACCGAAGGTGAAGGTGATGAGGAAGCCGGTCGCCCAGAGCATCGGGGTCTCGAAACTCAGTGACCCCTTCCACATGGTGCCGATCCAGTTGAAGAACTTCACGCCGGTGGGTACGGCGATGAGGAACGTCATGAAGGAGAAGAACGGCAGCAGCACACCGCCGGTGACGTACATGTGGTGCGCCCACACGGTCACCGAGAGGCCGGCGATGGCGATGGTCGCGCCGATCAGGCCCATGTAGCCGAACATCGGCTTGCGGGAGAAGACCGGGATGACCTCACTGATGATGCCGAAGAACGGCAGGGCGATGATGTACACCTCTGGATGGCCGAAGAACCAGAAGAGGTGTTGCCACAGCAACGCTCCGCCGTTGGCCGAGTCGAAGACGTGTGCCCCGAATTTCCGATCCGCCTCCAGCGCGAACAGCGCGGCGGCCAGGACGGGGAAGGCGAGCAGGACGAGCACCGCGGTCAGCAGCACGTTCCACACGAAGATCGGCATGCGGAACATGGTCATGCCGGGCGCGCGCATGCAGATGATCGTGGTGATGAAGTTGACCGCGCCGAGGATGGTGCCGAAGCCGGAGAAGGCCAGACCCATGATCCACATGTCGGCGCCGATGCCCGGGGAGCGGACCGCGTCCGACAGCGGGGAGTAGGCGAACCAGCCGAAGTCGGCCGCGCCCTGCGGGGTCAGGAAGCCGCCCACGGCGATGGTCGAGCCGAACAGGTACAGCCAGTAGGCGAACATGTTCAGCCGGGGGAAGGCCACGTCCGGGGCGCCGATCTGCAGCGGCATGATCCAGTTCGTGAAGCCGGCGAACAGCGGCGTCGCGAACATCAGCAGCATGATCGTGCCGTGCATCGTGAACGCCTGGTTGAACTGCTCGTTCGACATGATCTGCAGACCAGGCCGGGCCAGTTCGGCGCGCATCAGCAGCGCCATCACGCCACCGATCAGGAAGAACGCGAACGACGTGACGAGGTAGAGCGTTCCGATCGTCTTGTGGTCGGTGGTGGTGAGCCACTTGATGACCACGTTGCCGGGCTGCTTGCGCCGGACCGGCAGCTCGTCTGAGTAGTGCCCCTCAGCTGCCGCGGCACCCTGGGGTTCGTTGAGGATGCTCACAGGTTGTTCGTCTCCCGGTTCTTCTCGTGGCTCGTCTGCGCGATGCCGGCGGGAATGTAACCGGTCTGCCCCTTCTTGGCGAGGTCCTTGAGGTGCTGCTGGTAGCGCTCGGGGGAGACGACCTTCACGTTGAACAGCATCCGGGAGTGGTCGACGCCGCAGAGCTCGGCGCACTTGCCCAGGAAGGTGCCCTCCTTGTTGGGGGTCACCTGGAAGGAGTTCGTGTGGCCCGGGATGACGTCCATCTTCATCAGGAACGGCACCACCCAGAAGGAGTGGATGACGTCACGAGAGGTGAGGACGAAGCGGACCGTCTCGCCCTTGGGCAGCCACAGCGTCGGACCCGGGTTGTTCGTCTGCGGGTTCCGGGTGCCGGGCGTGCCGACGTCGTAGACGCCACCGGCGTTCGCCGGGAAGGCGTTCTTGAACCGGTCCGGGATCGCGGCCAGGTTCTCGTCGGTCTTCGCGTCACCCGTGACCCCGGGGACGTTCTCGATGTAGTTGAAGCCCCAGCTCCACTGGAATCCGACGACGTTGACCGTCACGTCGGGCTTCTTGTCCGTGAGGCTGAGGAGCTTCGACTCGTCGCGTGCCGTGAAGTAGAAGAGCACCGAGACGATGACGAGAGGGACGACCGTGTACAGCGCCTCGATCGGCATGTTGTACCGGGTCTGCGGAGGAACTTCGACCTTTGTGCGGCTGCGCCGGTGGAAGAAAGCACTCCACAGGATCAGGCCCCACACCAGCACGCCGGTGGCGAGCGCGGCTGCCCAGGAGCCCTGCCACAGGGAGAGGATCCGCGGAGCCTCTTCCGTGGTCGGGGTGGGCATACCAAGGCGGGGGAAGTCCTTGTATGTGCAACCGGTGGCGGTCGCCAGGACCAGGCCCGCGGTCATTGCCTGCAGCAGCTTCCGCCGCATCGGGCGCCGCGGCGAGCGGTCGGAGCCGTTGGGACTCACGTAGCGCCTTCCCGAGAGTCTCGCCCGCGCGGATGGCTGCGGCCTGCCTTCTTCGGTGGTCGGTCGCCGCCCTGCGTCGGGCAGGGGTTTGGATGTTTATGCGGACCAAACCCTAGCCGACGCTCTCCGAGGGTTCAGCGGGAGGGGTGCCTACTGGGTGGGGGGTTCGCTGAATTGGCGGCCGGGGGTGCGTTGTGGCTGGTCGCGCCCTGCGGCGGAGCCACTGATGTCACAGCCCCGCGCCCCCGGGGGTTAGCGTTGGCGTGTGTCCTACTTCGACGCCGCTTCCAGTGCCCCTCTGCATCCCGTGGCTCGTCAGGCGCTGTTGGCCTCCTTGGACGAGGGATGGGCCGACCCCGCCCGTCTGTACAGGGAAGGGCGACGGGCCCGGTTGCTGCTGGACGCCGCGCGGGAGACGGCCGCCGAAGCCGTCGGGTGCCGGGCCGACGAACTCAGCTTCACCGCTTCCGGGACGGCGGCCGTACACACCGGAGTGGCGGGCGTGTTGGGCGGGCGGCGGCGGGTCGGGCGTCACCTGATCGTGTCGGCCGTCGAACATTCCTCGGTGCTGCATGCCGCTGACGCGCACGAGGCCGGGGGCGGGACGGTCACCCAGGTGGCGGTGGGCCGATCGGGGGCGGTGGATCCTTCGGAGTACGCCGCCGCGCTCCGGCAGGACACCGCGCTGGCGTGTCTGCAGTCGGCCAACCACGAGGTGGGCACCGAGCAGCCGGTGGCGGAGGTGGCCGAGGAGTGCCGGGCCGCCGGGGTGCCGCTGCTGGTGGACGCGGCGCAGTCGCTCGGCTGGGGGCCGGTCGGGGGTCCCTGGTCGCTGCTCGCCGCGAGCGCGCACAAATGGGGCGGACCCGCCGGCGTCGGACTGCTCGCCGTACGAAAAGGTGTCCGGTTCTCACCCCAGGGGCCCGCCGACGAGCGGGAGTCGGGGCGGGCGGCCGGGTTCGAGAACCTGCCCGGCATCGTCGCGGCGGCGGCCTCGCTGCGGGCCGTGCGGGCCGAGGCGGCACAAGAGGCGGTACGGCTGCGGGAGCTGACGGAGCGGATCCGGGCCCGGGTGCCCCGGCTGGTTCCGGACGTGGAGGTCGTGGGCGATCCCGGGCGGCGGCTGCCGGGGATCGTCACCTTCTCCTGTCTCTATGTCGACGGGGAGACCTTGCTGCACGAGCTGGACCGGGAGGGCTTCTCCGTCTCGTCCGGGTCGTCCTGCACCAGCAGCACGCTGACGCCCAGCCATGTGCTGAAGGCGATGGGTGTGCTGAGTGAGGGGAATGTGCGGGTGTCGCTGCCGTCGGGCGCGGCCGAGGAGGACGTGGAGCGGTTCCTTGAGGTGCTGCCCCGGGCCGTGGCGGCGGTGCGGGAGAAGCTGGGGGCGCCGGTGCCGGTGACGGTGCGGGAGGAGGGGGCGCTGGTCGTGGACGCCCTCGGCAAGCTGTGTCCGCTGCCCGTCATCGAGTTGGCGAAGGTCATCGGGGACGTGCCGGTGGGCGGCACCGTGCGCGTGCTGGCCGACGACGAGGCGGCCCGCCTGGACATCCCCGCGTGGTGCGCGATGCGCGGGCAGGAGTACGTGGGCGAGGAGCCGGCGGACCACGGTCGTGTGTACGTGGTCCGCCGCGTCTCCTAGTGCCTCACGCCAGGTGCGTCCGGACCTCGGCCGCCGCGTCGTGGCCGTAGGCCTTGGTGAAACGGTCCATGAAGTGGGCGCGCCTGAGCTGGTACTCCTGGGTGCCGACCGTCTCGATGACGAGGGTGGCCAGCATGCAGCCGACCTGGGCGGCGCGCTCCAGGGACACGCCCCACGCGAGGCCGGACAGGAAGCCGGCGCGGAACGCGTCGCCGACACCGGTGGGGTCGGCCTTGCGCTCCTCCTCGGCGCAGCCGACCTCGATGGCCCCCTCGCCTGCCTTCTCGATGCGTACGCCCTTCGAGCCGAGCGTCGTCACCCGGTGCCCGACCTTCGCCAGGATCTCCGCGTCGGACCAGCCCGTCTTGGACTCGATGAGCCCCTTCTCGTACTCGTTGGAGAAGAGGTACGTCGCCCCGTCCAGCAGTATCCGGATCTCGTCGCCGTTCATCCGGGCGATCTGCTGGGAGAAGTCGGCGGCGAAGGGGATGGACCGGGACCGGCACTCCTCGGTGTGGCGGAGCATCGCCTCGGGGTCGTCGGCGCCGATCAGCACCAGGTCGAGGCCGCCCACCCGGTCGGCGACCGTCTTGAGCTCGATCTGCCGGGCCTCGCTCATCGCGCCCGTGTAGAAGGAGCCGATCTGGTTGTGGTCGGCGTCGGTGGTGCACACGAAACGGGCCGTGTGCAGGGTCTCCGAGATACGGACCGAGTCGGTGTCGACGCCGTGCCGCTCCAGCCAGGCCCGGTACTCGTCGAAGTCGAAGCCGGCCGCGCCGACCAGGATCGGGGTCGTGCCGAGCTGGCCCATGCCGAAGGCGATGTTGGCGCCGACGCCGCCCCGGCGTACGTCGAGGTTGTCGACCAGGAAGGAGAGCGAGACCGTGTGCAACTGGTCCGCGACCAGCTGGTCGGCGAAGCGGCCGGGGAAGGTCATGAGGTGGTCGGTGGCGATGGAGCCGGTGACTGCGATGCGCACGGTGGGATTCTCCTGAGGGGAGAAGACGGATTGACAGTTCACGCTACCCGGTCGCGGCGGAGCGCTGAAGCGGTGGCTGTGTGTCACTGAAGCGGCCAAAACTACCCGATAGTAGATCTTTCTCGGCGGGCGGGTGCGTGCATACGGTTCCGTTATGACGAACCTCAAGGTCCATGCACCGGCCCCGGTCGACCTCGAAGGCGACATGGCGTCGCTGTGGGGCGACTGCGCCCGGATGGTGCCCCACTGGGCCGCTCCCGACCGGGTCGCGGCGCGTCCGGTCTCGCCGTCGCTGATCCACGGTGTGACCGTGCCGTCGAAGTCGGCCCGGCTGCTGGACGCGATGTCGGACTACGGGGACTGAGGGAAGGGGCGTCGGTAGTCCGGATCGGCGCGTTCCAGGGAACCGCGCGCTCCCCCGCTGCGTCCCATCGCCGTCCCCCGTAAAGGGGATGCGCGATACGACCCTTTGCAGGCCGAATTGACAGGGCCGGGTCAGGGTCATGGGACAGCACGTGAAGGAGCGATGCGGTGACTACGGAGCGACCCGACAAGGATGCCGAGGAGCAGGGCGCCCTGGAGAAGCGGGATGCCGGTTCCCCGGACGTCACGGAGGGCGAGACGGAGACACCCGTGCCGGAGGAGCGGAGGTCGGGGGCTGCTGGGGCAGCGGCGGAGGATTCTGCGGCAGCGACTGCTCCCGAGACCTCTGTTGTGCCCGGGGTTTCTGGGGTCGGGGATTCCGGGGTCGGGGATTCTGAGCCCGGGGTTTCTGAGCCTGCGGCCGCTGAGACCCCCGCCGATGAGCCTCGGGCTTCCGAGGCTGCCGCTGTTGAGGCCGCTACCGATGAGGCTACGGCTTCAGAGCCCGCCGCTCCTGAGGCCGCCACCGCTGAGGCCTCAACTTCCGAGACCGCCCCTCTTGAGGCCGCCCCTCTTGAGGCCGCCGCTGAACCCCCTGCTTCAGAGCCCCCCGCTCCTGAGGCCGCCGCAGCTGAGTCCGCCGCGTCCGGGGTTTCGGACGCCAAGGCGGGGAACGGCGCGGGCGGGGCGAGCGGCGGTGGGCCGGTCGGTGCGGAGGAAGAAGTCGCCGGCGATGTTCCCGACGCCACTCCCGGTTCCGCTCCCGACGCCACTCCCGACCCCGTCCCCGGCGCCGCTCTCACCCCCGACCCCGACCCCGTTCCCGCCACCGCGCTTGACCCCGTTCCCGATGCCACTCCCGACCCCGCGGTCGGGCATTCCGGTGTGGGGCGTCGTCGGTCGCCTGTTCTCATCGCCTCCGTCGCCGCCGCCGTTCTGCTCGTCGGCGGTGGAGGGGCGTATCTCGCGGCGTCGGCCTCCGGCGGTTCCGGTGGGGGTACGGGAGCCGGGGCCTCCGGTGGTGGCACCACTCCCCCGGCGCTCTCCCTCGACGGTTACAGCCAGAGCGGGTCGAACGGGATCGCGCCCGGGGAGCCCAACCCGTACGGCGTGACCTACAAGGCCGACGGCGGCCTGCCCGACGGGCCGGACTCGGCGCCCGTGTACCGCGCGTCCGGCGAGGTCACCCGGGACGAGGTGGCCCGGCTGGCGAAGGCACTGGGGCTCGACGGGGCGCCGGTGGAGAAGGGGCAGGCCTGGCAGGTCGGGCCGAGCAAGGACGGTTCGGGGCCGAGCCTGGTGGTGAACAGGCAGGCGCCCGGCACCTGGACCTTCCATCGGTACGCCGCCGGGACCGACGCCTGTCAGAGCGTCATCGTCTGCGCCAAGGACCCGGCGAACCCGGCCGGCGCCACGGTGAGCGAGGCGGTCGCGAAGAAGGCGGCGGCGCCGATCCTGAAGGCGGTCGGTCAGGATGACGCGAAGGTCGACGCGAGTCAGGTCATCGGGGCCCAGCGGGCGGTCGACGCCGACCCGGTCGTGGGCGGGCTGCCCACCCACGGCTGGACCACCGGGCTCACCGTCGGCGCGAAGGGTGAAGTGGTCGGCGGCAGCGGCCAGTTGAAGGCGCCGGTGAAGGGGGACAGCTACCCCGTGCTCGGCGCGGAGAAGACGCTGGCCCTGCTGAACGCGGCGCCCACGACCGACCACCGCATGGGCATCGGCGGCTGCGCCAGCCCCGTACCGCTGAAGGACCGTTTCGAGGAGCCGTGCGGGCAGGGGACCTCGGCCCCGACGGCGTCCACGGCTCCGGCCGGGAACACGGTCACCGTCGAGAAGGCGGTGTTCGGGCTGGCCTCGCACACCGTGTCCGGCGGACAGCCGGCCCTGGTGCCGTCCTGGCTGTTCGAGGTACGGGCTGCGGGCGCGCGGGACACCTTCACGGCGACGTATCCGGCGATCGACCCGAAGTACCTGACCACCTCCGCCGTCGCCCCCAGCGGCTCGTCGCCCAGCACTCCGGGCGACGAGCCGACCTCGGCGCCGAAGACGCACGACGTCAAGGTGGACGGCTACACCGCCGACGGCAAGGAGTTGACGGTGGCCTTCACGGGCGGGGTGTGCGGCGACTACGACGCCACGGCGAGCGAGAGCGCCGACAAGGTGACCGTGACGGTGACCGAGACACCCTGGAAGGGCAAGGTCTGCATCATGATCGCCAAGGAGATGACGAGGACCCTCCAGCTGGACTCGCCGCTCGGCGACCGCACGGTCGTGGGCTCGGACGGCAAGGAGATTCCGCTGGTGAAGCCGGGTGCGCGGCTGCCGCGGTCGACGGCCGGGGTGCGGTAGCCCGGAAACACGCGAAGGCGGCGGCCCTGTCGGAGGGGGCCGCCGCCTTCGGCATGTGTGCCGTGGCGCCTTCAGCGCGTGGTGCCTTCAGCGCGAGGTACGCGATTCAGCTGAAGGAGTCACCGCAGGCGCAGGAGCCCGTCGCGTTCGGGTTGTCGATCGTGAAGCCCTGCTTCTCGATGGTGTCCACGAAGTCGATGGACGCGCCGCCCAGGTACGGGGCGCTCATACGGTCGGTGACGACCTTGACGCCGCCGAAGTCCTTGACCACGTCCCCGTCGAGGGAACGCTCGTCGAAGAAGAGCTGGTAACGCAGGCCGGAGCAGCCGCCGGGCTGAACGGCGACGCGCAGGGCCAGGTCGTCACGGCCTTCCTGGTCGAGCAGGGCCTTGACCTTCGCCGCGGCGGCGTCGGACAGGATGATGCCGTCGGTGACGGTGCCGGTCTCGTCCGATACGGACATCTACATCTCTCCCGGGTTGTACGGAGACTGCTTGCCGACTGGTGCAACCGGCAAGGCCGCGGATTCATTCCGGGCCGGGCGCCGGATTTCCGGCGTCTTCTTCATGCTCGCACACGTGGCAGGCAGCCGAAAATGCCGCACCGGGATTCATGTCACATCGACGCGATGACCATCGTCAAAGTGACGTGAACCGGGTTATGATAGATAACGTCAGATCGACGAAAAGTAGAAAGGGTGCGTGTCGTGACCACCGCCCAGACCACGGAGCTCGACGTACAGCCGACTCCGCTCGCCCTGCTGCTGCTCGGCCGTGAGGCCGACCCGAAGAGCGAGCGGGGCGTCGAGTGCCCCGGCGACCTGCCGTCCCCCTCCGACCCCGACCTGGTGGCCCGCGCCCGCGCGGCCAAGGAGAAGCTCGGCGACAAGGTCTTCGTGCTCGGCCACCACTACCAGCGCGACGAGGTCATCCAGTTCGCGGACGTCACGGGCGACTCCTTCAAGCTGGCCCGGGACGCGGCGGCCCGCCCGGAGGCCGAGTACATCGTCTTCTGCGGTGTGCACTTCATGGCCGAGTCGGCGGACATCCTGACAGGCGACGACCAGAAGGTCGTCCTGCCCGACCTCGCCGCCGGGTGCTCCATGGCCGACATGGCCACGGCCGAGCAGGTCGCCGAGTGCTGGGACGTCCTGACCGAGGCCGGCATAGCCGAGCAGGTCGTGCCGGTCTCGTACATGAACTCGTCCGCGGACATCAAGGCGTTCACGGGCAAACACGGCGGCACCATCTGCACCTCCTCCAACGCCCGGCGGGCGCTGGAGTGGGCCTTCGAGCAGGGCGAGCCCGGTTCGACGAAGGTGCTGTTCCTCCCGGACCAGCACCTGGGCCGCAACACCGCGGTGCGGGAGATGGGGATGACGCTGGAGGACTGCGTCGTCTACAACCCGCACAAGCCGAACGGCGGTCTGACCACCGACCAGCTGCGGGCCGCGAAGATGATCCTGTGGCGCGGCCACTGCTCGGTGCACGGCCGCTTCAGCCTGGAGTCGGTCGAGGACGTGCGGGCGCGGATCCCGGGCGTGAACGTCCTCGTGCACCCCGAGTGCAAGCACGAGGTCGTCGCGGCGGCGGACCAGGTCGGCTCGACGGAGTACATCATCAAGGCGCTGGAGGCGGCCCCGGCCGGTTCCAAGTGGGCCATCGGCACCGAGCTGAACCTGGTCCGCCGCCTCGCGAACCGTTTCGCCCCCGAGGGCAAGGAGATCGTCTTCCTCGACCGGACGGTCTGCTTCTGCTCGACCATGAACCGCATCGACCTCCCCCACCTCGTCTGGACCCTGGAGTCCCTGGCCGAGGGCAAGCTGGTCAACCGGATCGAGGTCGACAAGGAGACCGAGGCGTTCGCGAAGCTGGCGCTGGAGCGGATGCTGGCGCTGCCGTAGCCATGGCGGGTCCCGCCGTCACCCCGATGCGGACGTCCGCTCGGGGTGCGCGGGGTCCAGGCTGAAGACCGTGCCGTCCGGGGTGCTCACCACCAGCGCGCCGCCGTACAGCAGCACCTGGGACTTGGTCACGTCGCCGTCGTCGAGCCGGTCCGCCCGGGCGCCCGTCTCCCACAGCGGCCTGCCCTCGCGGGTGTCGAGCGCCGCGACCCGGCCGCTGGCGCCGGCCAGATAGAGGGTGTGGGTACGGGCGTCGTACAGGGGCCGGCCCGAGCCCTCGACGCCGGTCCGGGTCTGCCACAGCGGTTCGCCGGTCAGCGGGGACACGGCGGTCGCCCGGCCGTTGGCCCCGGCGATCCACAGGGTGCCGGCGGCCAGCCGTACCGAGCCGTCGTAGGTCTTGGTCAGCTTTGTCGTGGTGGCGGCGCCGGTGTCCGGGTCGAGCAGCCAGATCTCGCCGAACGTCAGGTCCTCGGGGCGCGCCGGACCGGTGTCGCCACCGACCACGAAGGCCAGCCGGCCGCCCACCGTGCCGAGCAGGCTGCTCGTGTACGGGGTCCTGAGGCGCCGGAGCACCGATCCGTCGGCCCTGTCCAGCTCCAGGAGCAGGGCCTCCTTGGACTCGTCGCCCGGGAAGCAGTGCGCGTACAGGCGGGAGCCCTCGGTCGTGAACTGGCAGTAGTAGCCGGCGGGCAGCTGGGTGGTCCAGTGGTCGGCGCCGGTGCGCGGGGAACGGGCCGTCACGAGTTTCCCGCTGGTGTCGGTCGTCAGGACCAGGTCGCCGGAGACGATCTGGTCGACGGTCACGTTGTTGCGCGGGCGGGACCACAACTGCTCGCCGCTTTCGGTGTCGAGGGCGACGATGCTGACCTTCGTGCCCCCGCCGGCCCCGTAGACGTAGTGCTGGAGGAGCATCGCGTCGTCCCGCACCCCGAGGAGCTCGAAGTCGTCCCGCGCCGAGTCCGTGCCCTCGGCGGAGGTCGCCAGGGCGGAGCGCCAGACGGTGGCGCCGGTGCGGCCGTCCAGACGGACCGGGAGGACGTTGTTGCCCGCGCAGTAGACCGCGTTCTCGTACTGCCGGCAGGTGGCGCCGCCCGCGCTTGTGTCGTGCTTCGCCAGGGCGTTGACCTCGCCCCGCTGTGCCGTCTCCATCATCGTCGTCCGCCAGGACTGCCAGCCGGCGGGCACGGCCGACCATCTGGAGGCGGTCGAGGAGCTCGCCGTCCCCGGCGAGTCCGCGAAGCCGGGGCCGAACCGCAGGTACCAGAGCAGACCCAGGGTGAGCGCGCCCACCGTGCCGGCCGTCACCAGGAGCGGACGGACCCGGCGGATTCGGCGGCGGGGCCGCGGGAGCCTTGTCACCGCCGCCGGGCCGGCGCCGGAGAAGGTCTCCTCGACGGCTCGCAGCCCCTCACGGCGGAGTGTCACGGTGGCCAGGTCGGCCGGGCCAGGCTCGGGCAGGACATCCGCCAACTCCTGGGCCAGTTCGTCCAGTTCGGGACGGTCCGCGGGCTCCTTGGACAGACAGCGCTCCAGGACCCCGCGCAACGGCTGCGCCACGCCCTTCAGTTCGGGTGACTCGTGGACGACCCGGAAGGCCGTCATATAGGGGCTGTCGGTGTCGAAGGGCCCGCGTCCGGTGGCGGAGAAGGCCAGCAGCGCGCCGAGCGAGAAGACGTCCGAGGCCGGGCCGACCTTGCGGGCGTCGGTGAACTGTTCCGGGGACATGAAGGGCGGGGTGCCGATCATCTGGCCGGTCTCGGTCAGGGTCGTGTGGTTCTCGGCCGCGCGGGAGATGCCGAAGTCGATGACACGGGGGCCGTCCTCGGCCATCAGGACGTTGGCGGGCTTGAGGTCCCGGTGCACGACTCCGGCCCGGTGGATGTCCCGCAGCGCCTCCACCAACCCCAGGGCGAGCCGCCGAAGTTCGGTGCCCTTGAGGGCTCCGTGGTCGCGGATCCGGTCGGCGAGGGAGCTGCCCGGCACGTACTGGGTCGCCATCCAGGGCCGTACCGCCTCCGGGTCGGCGTCCACCACGGGGGCGGTGAAGGCGCCGCTGACCTTGCGGACGGACTCGATCTCCAGCCGGAAGCGGGCGCGGAAGACCTCGTCCTCCGCGTACTGGGCGTGGACCACCTTGACGGCGACGTCACGACCCGAGCGCGATCTGCCCCAGTAGACGACGCCCATGCCTCCGGAGCCGAGCCGGTCGACCAGCTTGTACCCGCCGACCGACTTCGGGTCGTCCTTGTGCAGTGGCACCGCCGGAATCCCCTTCTCCGTAAAGCAGTTCGAGCCACAAGATACATAACCGCGACATCACGGCGGCCCGGTCCGTCACACGCCCGCGGGCTCCGGCTACGGCTCCGGTGCCGGCGTGCCCGTCCTCGCCGCCAAGGGTCGAGGTGATCAGTCCGCCGATGACCACGACCGCCGGCGGCTGGGCGATGAAGCCGCCCTCTCCGGTGACGCCCAGGGCCATCGGGAGCAGGGCGAAGATGGTCGCCAGAGCGGTCATGAGGATCGGGCGCAGCAGGTACTGGTTGATCAGGTCGATCAGCACGATCGCGATCGCCGCCGGCATCGCCAGGCCCAGGTTCTTGAACGCGCTGTCCTGGTCGGAGGTGACCCCGCCGATCTCGGCCGTGGTGCCCGCCGGGAGCTTCAGGGCGTCGATCTTCGACTGGAGTTTCGTGCTGACGGCGCCCGTGTCGTCGCCCGTCGGCTTCGCCGTGATGGTGGCGGCGCGCTGACCGTCGACACGGGTCATCGACACCGGGCCGTCGACCACCTTCACGGTGGCGATGTCACCCAGCCTCACCGGGCCCAGCCGGAGGTTCTTCAGCTGGTCCGACGTCACCGCCGGCTCGGGCGACTTGATGACGACGTCGCACTCGGTGTCGTCCAGGCCCGCCTTGGCCGCCGCGGCCTTGGAGTTGGCCCTGACCGAGATGCGCGGCACGCTCCGCGAGAGGTCGCTGGTGACGTCGGTGACATGGTCGAGGCCCGCGACCGCGGTACGGGCGGGTAGCGCTCACTCCACCCTCGGACGTACCAGCCCGGACTCGTACGCGATGACGACCAGCTGGGCCCGGTCACGTGCGCCCAGTTTCGCCATCGCCCGGTTGACGTGCGTCTTCACGGTGAGCGGGCTGACCTCCAGCCGCTCGGCGATCTCGTCGTTCGAATGGCCGCCGGCGACCTGGACCAGGACCTCCCGCTCGCGCACGGTCAGGGCGTCCAGTCGCTCGGTGCGGGCGGGGTCGCGGCCGTCGTCGCCGTCCCCCTGGGCGAGGAAGCGGGCGATCAGGCCCTTGGTGGCGGCCGGGGAGAGCAGGGCCTCGCCACCGGCCGCGACCCGGATGGCGCTGAGCAGTTCGTCCGGTTCGCTGCCCTTGCCGAGGAAGCCGGAGGCGCCGGCGCGCAGGGACTGCACCACGTAGTCGTCGACCTCGAAGGTGGTCAGGATGACGATCCGGACATGCGCGAGGGTGGGATCGGTGCTGATCATCCGGGTGGCCGCGAGACCGTCCGTGCCCGGCATCCGGATGTCCATCAGCACGACGTCCGCCCGCTCCTCCTTGGCCAGCCGCACCGCCTCCGCGCCGTCGGAGGCCTCCCCGACGACCTCCATGTCGGGCTCGGAGTCGACCAGCACCCGGAAGGCGCTGCGCAGCAGGGCCTGGTCGTCGGCGAGCAGGACGCGGATGGTCATGCGGGGTCCTTTGCGGGGCGTGAGGTGCTGGTCCCACGACAACTTCCGTGGGGTGCGCGGTAGTTCCGCGGGTGGGTCATACGGCGTCCTCCGATGCCCCCGACCGGGTCCTGACCGGCAGGATCGCATGGACGCGGAACCCGCCGCCGTAGCGTGGACCGGTGGTGAGGGTGCCGCGCAGGGCGGTGACACGTTCGCGCATGCCGAGGAGGCCGTGGCCGCCGCCCTCGTCGGATCCGTCGTCGGGGGCGGCGCCCTCGGCGATGCCGTTGTCGAGGACGGTGACCTCGATGTCCGGGCCCACACGGACGACGCTCACCTCGGCCTTCGCCTCGATGCCGGCGTGTTTCTGGACGTTGGTGAGGGCTTCCTGGATGACCCGGTAGGCGGCCAGGTCGACGGCGGCGGGGAGGGTGGTGCCGTGGTCCGCGCGGGCGACCTCCACATGCAGGCCCGCGCTGCGGAAGGTGCCGACGAGTTCGTCGAGGCGGGCGAGGCCGGGGGCCGGTTCGGTGGGGGCCTCCGGATCACCGGACTGTCTGAGCAGACCGACCGTGGCGCGCAGTTCGTTGAGCGCGGAGCGGCTGGCCTCGCGGACATGGGCGAGGGCCTCCTTGGCCTGGTCGGGGCGCTTGTCCATCACATGGGCGGCCACTCCGGCCTGCACGTTCACCAGGGCGATGTGGTGGGCGACCACGTCGTGCAGATCACGGGCGATCCGCAGCCGCTCCTCGGCCACCCGCCGCCGGGCCTCCTCCTCCCGGGTCCGCTCCGCCCGTTCGGCCCGCTCGCGGATGGCCTGGACGACGGCTCTACGGCTTCGTACGGCGTCGCCCGCGGTCGCGCCGATGCCGGTCCAGGCGAAGATCGCGAGGTTCTCCTGGGCGTACCAGGGCAGGGGGCCGCCGAGCATCGCGGCGCCGGTCAGGACGGTCATGGTGAGCAGGCCGAGGCGCCAGGTGGTGGGGCGGTCGGTGGTGGAGGCGACGGTGTAGAGGGCGATGACCGCGGACATGGCGACGGGGGCGCGGGGGTCGTCGGCGACGCACTCGATCAGCGAGACGGTGCCGGTGAGGGCGAGGACGGTCCTGGGGGCGCGGCGGCGGAAGACCAGGGCGAGGGCGCCGAGGGTCATCAGGACCAGCGACAGGAGGTCGGGGGTGCGGACGCCCCAGGTCACGCCGTTCCTGCCGTGCGGGTCCACGAAGGAACCGGCGACCATACAGGCGAGGACGCCGGCTGCCAGGGCCGCGTCCAGCGCGAGGGGGTGCGCCTTCAGCCGGCACCGGGTGCGTTCTAGTGTGCCCACGCCTGAACAGTACGGGGCGCTTGACCTGCGCGGAACTGGTGGTAGCCGTACCTCGGAGCGGCAGGCTCCGGGGGCTGCCGCCCCCAGACCCCCCGCCTCGGCCTGAACGGCCTCGTCCTCAGACTCCGGACGAGCTGAGATTCCGTGACCGGCGTCGGGACATACCGGACGCGATGAGAGGGGGGCGGCCGTCAGCCGGGAATCAGTCCGTCGTCGCTCAGCAGTTCCCGGACCTCCTCCAGGGTGGCGTCCGGGGAGGGGAGGATGAGGTCGGAGGGTTCCAGGGCGTCGTCGGGCAGGGGGGTGCCCAGGTCGCGGACCTTGGCGAGGAGGGCCTGCAGGGTGCGGCGGAAGCCGGGGCCGTCGCCGTTCTGCATCTCCCTCAGGAGCTCGTCGTCCAGCTCGTTGAGCTCGGTGAGGTGGCTGTCGGCCAGCCTCACCTGACCCTCCCCCATGATCCGTACGACCATGTCGCCCATGTCGGCCTCCTAGGCGTGGCCCCTACTGCTTGTCGAAGCGCGGGGTGTCCTGCGGCTGCTGCTGGGACTGAGCCTGCCCTGTGCCGCCCTCGATCGCCTGCTGGGACGAGCCTCCGGCGAGCTCCGCCTTCATGCGCTGCAGTTCGAGCTCGACGTCCGAGCCGCCGGAGATCCGGTCCAGCTCGGCCTGGATCTCGTCCTTGTGCATCCCGGACTGGTCGTCGAGGGCGCCGGACGCGAGGAGCTCGTCGATGGCGCCGGCACGGGCCTGGAGCTGCGCCGTCTTGTCCTCCGCGCGCTGGATCGCCAGGCCGACGTCGCCCATCTCCTCCGAGATGCCGGAGAAGGCCTCACCGATCCGGGTCTGCGCCTGGGCCGCGGTGTAGGTCGCCTTGATGGTCTCCTTCTTGGTGCGGAAGGCGTCCACCTTGGCCTGCAGCCGCTGGGCCGCCAGGGTGAGCTTCTCCTCCTCGCCCTGGAGCGTCGCGTGCTGCGTCTCGAGGTCCGTGACCTGCTGCTGGAGCGCGGCACGGCGGGACAGCGCCTCACGGGCGAGGTCCTCGCGGCCCAGCGCGAGCGCCTTGCGGCCCTGGTCCTCCAGCTTCGAGGACTGCGACTGCAGCTGGTTCAGCTGGAGTTCCAGGCGCTTGCGGGAGGTGGCCACGTCCGCCACGCCCCGGCGCACCTTCTGGAGCAGCTCCAGCTGCTTCTGATACGAGTAATCGAGGGTCTCGCGCGGGTCCTCGGCCCGGTCAAGGGCCTTGTTCGCCTTCGCGCGGAAGATCATCCCCATACGCTTCATGACACCGCTCATGGGCTTCGCGCGCCCCCTTCTGACGGACTTCCAGCTCCAGCTCTGCGACAGAACCCACAGTACGGGCCCTGCATCCATTGACGCACTGTTCGGGGACGGATGCGCTCATCCCCAAGGACGACTGCACCCTGACCCGCTCCGGCGTAGGGAGTAGGTGTCCCCCCGACGTAGCCGGATCGTGCGCAACGCCCCCTCTGTCCCTTACATGACGACTGGTGTTGCCGGATCGTTCCCCGCCGGGCTGGGGTCCAACCCCGGCCACCCCGTACCCTTGGGTTTTGTGTTCCGTAGCCGTGCCAAGGACGAGAAGGCCGCAGTCGCCGACAAGGCGTCGCCGGTCGACTCCAAGCAGCCCCGTGACCCGCAGGCCCCGAAGGGTCGCCCCACCCCCAAGCGCAATGAGGCCCAGTCCCAGCGCCGCAGCGTGGCCAACACCTCGCTGACGCGCAAGGACGCCTCCAAGCGCCAGCGCGACGAGCGCCGTGCCGCGCTGGAGCGGCAGCGCCAGGCGCTGGCGGGCGGTGACGAGCGTTATCTGCCCGCCCGCGACAAGGGCCCGGTGCGCAAGTTCGCGCGCAACTGGGTGGACTCGCGGTTCAACGTGGCGGAGTTCTTCCTGCCCATGGCCGTGGTCATCCTCGTGCTGAGCGTGGTGCGGGTGGGCGCGCTGCAGAGCATCGCGCTGCTGCTGTGGCTCGTCGTGATCGTGCTGATCGTGCTCGACTCCGTCATCAGCGGTCTGCGGCTGCGCAAGGCGCTCGGTGAGCGCTTCGCCGACCAGAACCGCCGTGGCGCCGTCGCCTACGCGTTGATGCGCTCCCTCCAGATGCGCCGTCTCCGGCTGCCGAAGCCGCAGGTCAAGCGCGGAGAGCGGCCCTGAGCACGACGTCGTTCTCCGGGGGCGCGGCGGAATCCTGGCTGGCGAAGCTGGGTGGGCTGCGGAATGCCGTACGGCAGGAGCTGGTGGCCCGGCAGCTCGACGAGCAGATAGCCGGGCGCTTCCCCGTCGGACAGCGGCTGCGGGTGCTCGACGTCGGGATGGGCCAGGGCACGCAGGCACTGCGGCTGGCCCGGGCCGGTCATCAGGTGACCGGTGTGGAGCAGGACGCCACGATGGTCGCGGCGGCGCGGGAGGCCCTCGCCGGTGAGCCGGAGGGCATCCGGGAGCGGGTGCGGATCGTCCAGGGCGACGGCCGGGACACCGGTGTGCACTTCCTGCCGGGCAGTTTCGACGTGGTGCTCTGCCATGGCGTGCTGATGTACGTGGAGGAGCCGGACGCGCTGCTCGCGGGGGTGGCGCGCATGCTGGCCCCGGGCGGCCTGCTGTCGCTGCTCGTGCGCAACGCGGACGCGCTGGCCATGCGGCCGGGCCTGTACGGCGACTGGGCCGGGGCCCTGGAGGCCTTCGACACGGTGTCGTACACCAACCGGCTCGGGCTCGATGTGCGCGCCGACCGTCTGGAGACCCTCACGGCGACGCTCGCCGGGATCGCGGCGCCCCTGCAGGCCTGGTACGGGGTGCGGGTGTTCACGGACACCGCGGCGGACGACGCGGAGCCGCCCGCCGACCTGGAGAGCCTGCTGGCGGTCGAGGAGCGGGCCGGACGGACGGACCCGTACCGCCGGGTGGCCGCCCTGTTGCATCTGTGCGGCGTGCGGGGCTGAACAGCACGGGGGCAAGGGCCCAGGGAGCCCAGGGGTCGCTAACCCGTTCGGGCCAACAGCGCGGGCCCGGCCGTGCGCCCGACAGGAGACTCGGGGCATGGCTGACTCCCGTTCCCGTGCCCCCCGGCTGGTCGCGTCCGTCGCGGTCCTGTGCTGTTCGGTCGCCCTGGTCGCCGGCTGCTCCGCGTCCGGGCCGTCCGGCACCGAGACCTCGACCACACAGGCCGCGCAGGCGGTCGTGCGGAAGTCGGGCAACGATCTGCAGAGCGACTACCAGAAGGTGATCAAGCAGGCGCTGCCGTCGGTCGTGCAGATCGAGGCCGGCAGCTCCCTGGGGTCCGGGATCGTCTACGACGACAAGGGGCACATCGTCACCAACGCGCATGTGGTCGGCAACGAGAAGACCTTCAAGGTGACGACCGCCAACAGCGAGGACACCCTCACGGCGAAGCTCGTCTACTCCTACCCCGACCAGGACCTCGCCGTCGTCAAGCTGGACAAGGTGCCGAGCGGGCTGAAGGCGGCCTCCTTCGCGGACTCCTCGAAGGTCCAGGTCGGGCAGATCGTGCTGGCGATGGGCTCACCGCTCGGGCTGTCGTCCAGCGTCACCCAGGGCATCGTGTCGGCGACCGGACGGACCGTCAGCGAGGGCGGCAGCGACGGCGGTACGGGCGCCACCATCCCCAACATGGTGCAGACGTCCGCGGCCATCAACCCGGGCAACAGCGGTGGCGCCCTCGTCGACCTCGACGGCCAGGTCATCGGCATCCCGACACTCGCCGCGACCGACCCCGAGCTCGGCGGCAGCGCGGCGCCCGGCATCGGGTTCGCGATCCCCGCCTCGATGGTGAAGACGGTCGCCGGCCAGATCGTCGAGAGCGGCAAGGTCACCGACTCGGGTCGGGCCGCGCTCGGCATCACGGGCCGTACGGTCGTCGACGACAGCTACCAGGCCGCCGGGGTCGCCGTCGTCGAGGTCAAGAGCGGTGGGGCGGCCGACAAGGCCGGGATCGAGGCCGGGGACATCATCACCCGGCTGGGTGACACCGACATCACGACGATCACCTCCCTGTCCGAGGCGCTCGCGGCTCAGAAGCCGGGAGAGAGGACATCGGTGACGTTCACCCGCAACGGGATCGAGAAGAAGGTCGATGTGACGCTGGGCGAGGTGTGAGGGGAGGGGCGGCCGGCGGGCCGCCCCTCTTCCTCCCTGCGCCTGCGGCTACGCCTATGCCTCCGCCGAACGCAGGCTCATCGGGCCGTAGATCTCCGCGGAGTCCTCGAACAGCCGCACCTGGTCGGCGCCGCCGTCCAGCAGGGCCTTCCAGTGCTCACCGATCCAGGACTCGGCATCTCCCTGCGTGGTGAACTCCTCGGGCTGAACCGCGGGCTGGACCTCCCCGCCGTCGGCCTTCTCGAACCGCCACGTCCATGCCGCCATGTCGCCTCCGCTGGGTTGAGCCGTGAGCAACCTACGGTAGTTGATCGTCTACCGGCTGGTGGGGGGTGGTTGCGCCCACGCAGCGCAGCCGCACATCGGCGAAAATCATTTCTGTGGAAGTGACTCTGCTCGGTACCGGTGCCCCCGCCGGGCTCCCCCGCCCCGACTGTGCTTGCGCCGCCTGCGCCCTCGCCCTCGGGGCGGACGCCCGGGCGGCCACCGCCGTGCTCGTCGACGGGGCGCTGCTGCTCGATCTGACGCCCGGTGCCGCCTTCGCCGCCGCGCGGGCCGGGCATTCGCTCGGCGGGGTGCGGCAGGTGTTGCTGTCGCATCCGCACGACGGGCCCGTGGTGGAGGTGCCCGCCGGGCTGCCGCAGCCCGGACGGGTGCCGGACGGGCGGGAGTTGGCGTCGTTGACGGGGTATCGGGTGCGGGCCGTGGCGATGGACGCGCCGGGGACCGGATACGCGGTGACCGGACCCCACGGTCAGCGGTTGCTGTATCTGCCGCCCGGGGGCGCGCCCGCCGGGCTGGAGAACGGGAACGGGAGCGCGGAGTCGTACGACATGGTGCTCGCCGATGTCGTGGGGCGGCCGGACGCCCTGGCCAAGCTGCGGGCGGTGGGGGCGGTCGGGCCGACCACGGATGTCGTCGCCGTCCATCTGGACCACGATGTGCCGCCCGGCGCGGAGTTGCGCCGGCGGCTCGCGGCCGCGGGGGCGCGGGCCGTGCCGGACGGGGCGACGCTGACCGTCGGCGTGTACGAGGACGTGCCCGACGTGCCGCGGCGGACCCTGGTGCTGGGCGGCGCACGGTCGGGCAAGTCCGTCGAGGCCGAGCGGCGGCTGGAGGCCTTTCCGGATGTGCTGTACGTGGCCACCGGTGGCACTCGGGGCGGCGACGGCGAGTGGGCGACCCGGGTCGCGGCGCACCGGGAGCGGCGGCCCGGGTCGTGGCGTACGGCCGAGACATGCGATCTGGTGCCGCTGCTGGCGCGGGACGGGGCGCCGCTGCTGATCGACTGTCTGTCGCTGTGGCTGACGGACGCGATGGACTCCGTCGGGGCGTGGGACGACGCGGTGTGGGCTGGCGGGGGTGAGCGGGCGCTGCGGGAGCGGGTGCGGGAGTTGACGGAGGCGGTGCGTTCGACGCGGCGGGTCGTGGTCGCCGTGTCCAACGAGGTGGGGTCCGGGATCGTGCCGGCGACCGCCTCGGGGCGGCGCTACCGGGATGAGCTCGGGCGGTTGAACGCGGCAATCGCGGGTGAGTGTGAGCAGGTGGTGCTGGTGGTGGCGGGGCAGGCAGTGGTGCTGCGCGGGTGAGGGACGGTGCGCGGGTGAGGGACGGTGTGCGGGTGAGGGACGGTGTGCGGCCGGGCGTCGCCGCGGAGATCCGTCAGAAGGGCACCTAGGCGGGTCGGCGGGCGATCAGGCGGTGGGAGTTCGCCGCGACGCGGTCCAGGACCAGCCGGGTCGATGTGACGATCGCGCAGTTCTGGGATGCGAGTGCGGCGCGCAGGGGCTCGGCCTGGGGGTGGGGGATCTCCAGGAGCAGGAGGCCGGTGGGGCGCAGAGTGGCGAGCGCCGCGTGGAGTTCGTCCGTGGAGGCCGGGGGGCGGAGCAGGGTGGTGACGTCGTAGCGGGCGCGCAGGGCCGCGGCGAGGGAGGGGTCGGTGAGGGTGCCCACGTAGGCCTCCTCGACGCGTTCGGCCTCGCGGGCGAGCATCAGCCGGGGGTCGGGGTCGGTGCCGTCGAAGGAGGTGTACGGGAAGAGTTCCTTTGCGGTGCCGGGGAAGTGCGCCTCGCCCGTGCCGATGTCCAGCCAGCTCTCCGGTTCGGGGAGGAGCCGTTGGACCGCGCGGGCCGTCGAGCGGTGGCGGCGTTGGCGGTCGAGGTCGGCGACGCGGGTGCGCAGGCGGTTCATGGGCGGCTCCCCAAGGCGTACGTCAATTCCCCACAAAAGGGACACAACAGGGAACGTAGGGGATCTGGATCCCGGGGGCAACGACGTCAGGGGCCCGTGGTGGCCATGTGGCGCCGACTTGTTCGACCGGTGCCGGTACTGTTCGGCGAATGAGCTCGCTTAATCTCGACGACTTCACCGATCTGATCGAGCGCCCCGACGGCGGGGTGCGCCGCGACGCCGAGGCGCGCCGGGAGCGTCAGATCGTGCCGCCCGGATCGCTGGGCCGCCTCGACGACCTGGGTGAGTGGCTGTCCGCGGCGCAGTCCGCCGTGCCGGTGCGGCCGATCGAACGGCCCCGGGTGGTGCTCTTCGCGGGCGACCACGGGATCGCCGAACTGGACGTCTCGGCGCGGCCCGCGGGCAGTGCGGAGCGGCTGGTGCGGGAGATCCTGGAGGGCGGCCGGCCCGTGTCGGTGCTGGCGCGACGGCTCGACGTGCCGGTGCGGATCGTGGATCTCGCCCTGGACTGCGATCCGGGGACACTGCCGGACGCCGTGGTGAGGCATCGGGTACGGCGGGGCAGCGGACGTATCGACATCGAGGACGCGCTGACCCTCGAGGAGGCCGAGGCGGCCTTCCGCGCCGGGGTCGCCGTGGCCGACGAGGAGGCCGACTCCGGTACGGATCTGGTGGTGCTCGGCGATGTGAGCGTCGGAGGGACCACGCCGGCGGGTGTGCTGGTCGCGGCGCTGTGCGGGACCGACGCGTCCGTGGTGACCGGGCGCGGCGGCGAGGCGATCGACGACCTGGCGTGGATGCGCAAGTGCGGGGCGATCCGGGACGCGCTGCGGCGGGCCCGACCGGTGCTCGGGGACCAGCTGCAACTGCTGGCGACCGTGGGCGGGGCGGACCTCGCGGCGATGACCGGGTTCCTGCTGCAGGCCGCGGTGCGCAAGCTGCCGGTGATCCTGGACGGCGTGGTGGCCGCCGCCTGTGCGCTGGTCGGGCAGCGGATCGCGTTCCGGGCGCCTGACTGGTGGCTGGCCGCGCATGACAGCGGGGAGCCGGGCCAGGCCAAGGCACTGGACCGGATGGCGCTGGAGCCGCTGCTGTCGCACGGCGTGACGGTGGGCGAGGGGGCCGGGGCGCTGCTGGCGCTGCCGCTGGTGCAGGCGGCCGCCGCGCTGGCCGCGGAGTTGCCGGAGAAGCCGGCGGCGGTGGAGGAGCCGGAGGAGAAGGAGAAGGAGGAGAAGGAGGAGGAGTGAAGCAGCCGAAAGTTGGCCGCACCGCCTACCAAAGATGGAGCGGTTGAGGCGGGCATCCCCCATATGATCCTCTCTCATGGGAGATGCCCGAAATGCCTCGCGGCGAGCCGCCGCATTTGCCGTCTGGTACCTGCGGGCCGTCGCGTTCGTCAACTTTCTCAGTGCCGTGTGGGTCTCCCTCGGGCAGGACGTGCGGCGGCACAACCAGGAGAACTTCTTCACCCCGTATCTGCTGACCGCGGGGTTCGCGTCGGGGGTGTTCACCGCCTTCCTCGCCATCACCATGCGGCGCCGCAAGCGGGCCGCGTGGATCCTGAACCTCGCCCTGGCCGGACCGTTCCTCGGCCTGTTCGCCTTCGCCCTGACCTTCCCCGAGATCCGGCAGTACGCCCAGAACTGGATCTCGCTCGTCCTCACCGCCGCCTTCGTCGCCGCGCTGCTCGTCGGCCGCAAGGAGTTCTACGCGAAGGGCGACCGCTCCAACCCCCGGCTCGCGGTCGTCGTCGCCGTCGGCGGCACCCTGGTCGCCTCGCTGCTCGCCGCCCTGCTGGTGACCGTCACCAACGAGGCGGCGGACTCGGCGCGTTCGACGTTCCTGGAGCGCTGGCGCTACGGCACCTTCCGGCTGATCTCGGTCGCCGTCGACGAGTCCCGCTTCCCCGGCATCGACGTGCCGAACTGGGTCAACGTCGCCGTCAACGTGCTCAGTACGGTCCTGGTCCTGGCCGTCTTCTACGCCGCCTTCCGCTCCCGCCGCGCCGTCGACCCGCTCACCGAGGACGACGAGAAGCGGCTGCGTGAGCTGCTGGAGCGGCACGGCAAGCGGGACTCGCTGGGCTACTTCTCCCTGCGGAGGGAGAAGAGCGTCGTCTGGTCGCCCACCGGCAAGGCGGCCGTCGCCTACCGGGTGGTCGGGGGCGTGTCGCTGGCCTCGGGGGATCCCATCGGGGACCCCGAGGCATGGCCGGGTGCCATCGAGCCATGGCTCTCCGAGGCCCGTGCGCACGGGTGGATCCCGGCCGTGATGGGAGCGAGCGAGGAGGCCGGGACGGTGTACGCGCGCCACGGTCTGGACGCGCTGGAGCTCGGCGACGAGGCCCTGGTCGAGGTCGCCGAGTTCACCCTGGAGGGGCGGGCGATGCGGACCGTGCGGCAGGCCTACAACCGGGTCAAGCGGGCCGGGTACGGCGTGCGCATCCGCCGGCACGAGGACATTCCGGCCGATGAGATGGCGTATCTGCTGAAGCGGGCCGACGACTGGCGGGACGGGGCCACCGAGCGCGGGTTCAGCATGGCGCTGGGGCGGCTCGGGGACCCCGACGACGGACAGTGCGTGATGCTCGAATGCACCGACTCCGACGGGGAGTTGAGGGCGCTGCTCTCCTTCGTGCCCTGGGGGCCGCACGGTCTCTCGCTCGACCTGATGCGGCGTGACCGGGACTCGGACAACGGGCTCATGGAGTTCATGGTGATCGAACTCCTGCGCCGCGCCGGGGAGATCGGGATCACCCAGGTCTCGCTGAACTTCGCGATGTTCCGCTCGGTGTTCGAACGGGGGGCGCGGCTCGGTGCCGGACCGGTGCTGCGGCTGTGGCGCTCGCTGCTGAGCTTCTTCTCGCGCTGGTGGCAGATCGAGTCGCTGTACCGCGCCAACGCCAAGTACCGGCCGATCTGGGAACCGCGGTTCCTGCTCTTCGAGAAGAGCGCGGACCTGCCACGCATCGGCATCGCCTCGGCCCGCGCGGAGGGCTTCCTGGGGGGCCTGTCGCCGGATTCCCGTCGTCCGCCCGGAGGGCGGGCCGCGCGGCGTCTGGTGCGTGCGATCGCAAGGCGCCGGAGCGCCGTCGTGGCGGAGCCACGTCGGTGGTTCGGCAACGCGGCGAGCGTGCGTGCCAGACGCCGCGCGGCAGGCGGGAATCCGGCGACAGGCCCCACGGCACCGGGGCTGCCGAAGTGGATGCATCGCAGGCACCTAGAGACGTACCGCTGACGCACCTGGAACCGTACGGACGAGGACCACCGGAATGAACACCCTTGCCCGTTGGGCCCGTGCCGAATGGGGACTTCTGTACGTCACGATCCGCGAGCCGCTCGTCGAGCTGCGGGCGCGGGCGATCCCCCTGACGCTCGGGGCGGTGGCGCTGACGGCGGCCATACAGCTCACGCAGAACCAGCCGTGGGGCTACCGGTTCGTGCAGAACGTCGGTGGTGTGCGGGCCGAGGACCCGCTGTGGCTGGCCCTGCTGCGCACACCCGTGTCGCTGTTCGTGCCGGCACCGGACCTCCCCGTCTGGGGCGCCCTCGTGCAGATCCTCTTCGTCTTCGGCGTCGCGGAGATCGGTCTCGGCCGGTGGCGCACGCTCGTCATCGCGTACACCGCGACCCTGGCCGGGACGCTCTACGCCCGCCTGGGCATCCGGCTGGGCTTCGACAGCTTCTTCGGGCTGCCGGCCTCGGACGCCCTGGTCGTGGACACCGGCCCGTCGGCGGCGGTGGTCGGCCTCGCGGTGTTCCTGGGGTGGCGCTACGGCGCGTACGTCACGGTGTGCGCGGTCACCGCGGCCATGGCGGTCGAGGTGATGCTGAAGGGCAATCTCGCCGGCAAGGAGCACATGGCGGCGATCGCGGCGGTGGGGGTGCTCTGTCTGATCTCGGCGCTGCGGCACCGCCGCGCCCCGCGTCACCTGCCGAGGGCGCGGGTGGGTTCGGGGTCGGGTTTCCCGCCGATCCAGTCCTGAAGCCTGCGGCGCGGGCCCGCCCAGCGCCTGTCGTGGCGGTAGGCGCGCAGGGTGGCCCTGGCCCGGGCGCGGGGACGGCGGCCGTAGAAGCGGCGGGCCCAGGGGGAGCCGGGGCGGGCCAGGCGCAGGAGGCCGATCAGTCCGACCAGCGGGACGATCACGCTGAAGATGGCCATCCGGGTCTTGCCCTTGCTCAGCACGGCCAGCGCGAACAGGAAGTTGATGGCGACCGTCGAGATGACGCTGCCCCGGTCGTGCAGCTCCGTCTGGCTCATGTCGTTGACGCCGAAGGGCGAGAACCCGGCGAGCAGCAGCCCGACCAGGGCCGCGGTGAGGACGACGACCTCGACGCTCTTACGGCCCTCCTCGGTCCAGTAGACGTCGTCGAGATGCAGGATCAGCGCGAACTCGTCGAGGACCAGCCCGGCTCCCATGCCGAAGAGGACGGCGCAGACGGCGGACCCGAACCCGTGCCGGTCGCTGGCGACCGCGCCGAAACCGCCGACGATCGTGAGGACGACACCCGGGACGACATGGTGGATGTGCACCCCGCCGGCCTGCACGTTGCCGAAGGGCCCCTTGCCCGCCCGGATCAGACGGGTGATGACCCGGGTGATCAGGAACGTCAGCACGAACGAGGTGAGCGCGAGGAGCAGCGGCAGCTTGCCGGGCTCGATGATGTTGCGCTGGAGCCAATGTCCCATAAGCGCACTTTATTCGTAGGTGCTGGGGGCGCTCACCCGACCGACGGGTAACCTGCGCCGGTGCCCACGACCTCTCCCCCTCCCCCTCCCTCGTTCCTCGACGGCGTCCGCTTCGCCTTCGGGACGCTGACGGTTCTGCCGGTCGGGGTGACCCGCTGGGACCGGGAGGCCGCGCGCCGCGGAATGACGTACGCCCCGATGGTGGGTCTCGTGGTCGGCGGCTGTTCGGCCGGGCTCGGGCTGCTGCTGCTCCTCCTGGGCGCGGGTGCGCCGCTCGCCGCCGTCGCGAGCGTCGCCGTGCCCGCCGTACTCACCCGTGGGCTGCATCTCGACGGTCTCGCCGACACGGCGGACGGGCTCGGCAGCGGCAAGCCCGCCGAGGACGCGCTGCGGATCATGAAGCAGTCGGACATCGGCCCGTTCGGGGTGATCACCCTGGTCTTCGTCCTGCTCGCCCAGGTGGCCGCACTCGCGCAGCTCTACGGCGACTCGTGGGCCCGGGGTGCCGCCGCCGCCCTCGTCTCGGCGATCGCGGCCCGGCTCGCGCTCACGCTGGCCGCCCGCGCCGGAGTCCCGGCCGCCCGGCCGGAGGGGCTGGGGGCGGCGGTCGCGGGCGTGGTCCCGGTGGGGGCCGCGCTGGCCACGGCGCTGTCCTTCACGGTCATCTCGGTGGCCCTGGGGCCGCTCTTCGGGGCACAGGGGTACCTCCGTGCCGCCGCCGCGGTCGTCCTCGCGGCGGCCGGCGCCGAACTCCTGCTGCGCCACTGCGTTCGCCGCTTCGGCGGGATCACCGGCGATGTGTTCGGCGGCCTCGCCGAGACCGCGGCGACGGTGACGCTGCTGGTGCTGTCGCTGGGGCGGTAGCCTCAGCAGGCCCGGCGCCAGGTCCCCAGTTCGTACTTCTTGAGCATCGAGCTGAACCTCAGCCTGCGGGACTCGGCGCAGAAGCGGCTGGTCGGCAGCTCGTACTCGACGTGGAAGACGGCCTTGTCCGCCGTGATGAAGGGCTTCATGGCGTCGCACTCGTCGTACTGGGCGCACTGCTCGTTGACCGCGAAGTCGAAGTCGCCGACGAGCCGGGGGATCTGGTCCAGGTCGTTCTTCAGGCCGACCGCCATGCCCCGGTCGTGGGCGAGCCGGGCGATGAGCCGGTTGTAGCGGAGCTGGTCGGCCGCCTCGAGCGGGAAGCCGGTGGCGTTCTTGTAGCCGTCCATGTTGTCCGGCTCCACCGCGTCGAAGCCCTTGTCGCGGCACATGTCGAGGCGGGCCGCCATCAGTGGTTCCAGGACGCCGGTGCGGCGGATGTCGAGCCAGCGCTCGCCCTTCCAGCCGTTGCCCTTGCCGATCACCGACCTGGGGAACTTCCCCGCGTCCGGGCGCCAGTCCTCCCAGGCGCCCGTGGAGAGGTAGCAGATCACCTTGCGGCCCTTGTCGTGCAGGGCGGTGACGGTCGCCTTCGGCTGGTCGAAGCCGTCGATGTCGTAGACCGGCACGTCCACGGAGGTGTCGATCCGGCCGCTGAGCTGCCACTGCCAGGCCACACCGGGGCGCGGCCGCCAGTGCCCGGCCGGCCGGGCGGAGTCGGTCGCGGTGCCGCAGCCCGCCGCCAGCAGGGTCAGCGCGGCGAGCAGGAAGGTCGGGCGTCTCAAGGGACAGGCTCCAGGATGAGGCGAAACGTTCCCCTGGATGATCGCCCATGCCTGTCACCCCGCTGTGCAGCGGGGTGAGTCGGGGCACGCACACGCGTAGGCTCATCCAAAGTGTTCGACGCACCGGGGAAGGCCCCGCGGAAACCGCACCCTCGCCGCCGCATTCAGGGTGGGCTGTCGGGCCCGGTCGACCCACACACATCGACCACTGGAACTTCACATCGGAAGCGAGAAATCACCACCGTGACTGCTCTCACTCTCAGCACCGCCGCGGCGCCCGGCCTGCGGGCCGACGCGATCGTCGTCGGTGTCGCCAAGGGCGCGGGGGGCCCGGTCGTCGCACCGGGCGCCGAAGCCGTGGACAAGGCCTACGACGGCAAGCTCGCCGGCGTCCTGGAAACCCTCGGTGCCTCCGGTGCCGAGGGCGAGGTGACGAAGCTGCCGGCGCCGTCCGCCTTCAAGGCCCCGCTGGTCGTGGCGGTCGGCCTCGGCGCCGAGCCCGACAAGGACTCCGGCTACGACGGCGAGGCGCTGCGCAAGGCGGCCGGCGCCGCCGCCCGTGCCCTCACCGGCGTCAAGAAGGCCGCCTTCGTGCTGCCGATCGGGGACGCCACCGACGTCGGCGCGATCGGCGAGGGCGTGCTGCTCGGCGCGTACTCCTTCGACACCTACAAGGAGAACGGGTCGAACGGCGGCGCCAAGGCCAAGAACGGCAAGGGGCCGCTCGGCGAGGCCGCGCTGCTGGGCGGCAAGCCCCGGGACGCCGCGCACAAGGCCGCCCTGGCCCGCGCCACGGCCGTCTCCGAGGAGCTCAACCGGGCCCGCGACCTGATCAACATGCCGCCGAACGACCTCGACCCCGAGGCGTTCGCGGGCATCGCGCAGGCCGCGGCCAAGGAGCACGGCATCAAGGTGCAGGTGCTCGACGTCAAGGCTCTGGAGAAGGGCGGCTACGGCGGCATCCTGGGCGTCGGCGCGGGGTCGGCGTCCGGGCCGCGGCTGGTCAAGCTGTCGTACACCTCCTCCAAGGCGAAGAAGCACCTCGCGCTCGTCGGCAAGGGCATCACCTACGACTCGGGCGGCATCTCGCTGAAGCCGGCCGGGCACAACGAGACGATGAAGTGCGACATGAGCGGGGCGGCGGCGGTCTTCGCCGCCGTGGTCGCCGCCGCGCGTCTGGGTCTCGAGGTGAACGTCACCGGGTGGCTGGCGCTCGCCGAGAACATGCCGTCGGGTTCGGCCACCCGCCCCGGTGACGTGCTGCGCATGTACAGCGGCAAGACGGTCGAGGTGCTCAACACCGACGCCGAGGGCCGGCTGGTGCTCGCCGACGCGCTGTGGGCGGCCTCGCAGGAGAAGCCGGACGCGATCGTCGACGTGGCGACGCTGACGGGCGCGATGATGCTGGCGCTGGGCAGCCGGACGTTCGGGATCATGGCCAACGACGACGCGTTCCGCTCCGCGGTGCACGAGGCGGCGGAGGAGGTCGGGGAGCCGGCGTGGCCGATGCCGCTGCCCGAGCACCTGCGCAAGGGGATGGATTCGCCCACCGCGGACATCGCCAACATGGGTGAGCGGATGGGCGGGGGCCTGGTCGCGGGTCTCTTCCTGCGGGAGTTCGTGGGCGAGGGGATCACCTGGGCGCACCTGGACATCGCGGGACCGGCCTTCAACGAGGGCGGGGCCTGGGGTTACACCCCCAAGGGCGGTACGGGTACGGCGGTACGGACGCTGGTCCGTCTCGCCGAGCTGACGGCCTCGGGCGACCTGGGCTGATGTCGCTCTGACGTCCCGGTGAGTGAGGGGGCTCCGCATGCGGGTAGGGCGGAGCCCCCTCTTCCGTGCCCGCTCGGCCGAACGTGGGACGTCTCACACACCGGCCCGGCGTCTCGTTCACCTCCGACAAGTGCGAAGATGGGGCTCGGCAGGACAGGGCCCCACCACAGGGCCGAAGAAAGAGCGGCCGGACACCAGCCGCCGACCGGTCACTGCTGACCGGCGTAGGCGCACATGCATGGAGGACGTGACGTGGCGAACGACGCCAGCACCGTTTTCGACCTAGTGATCCTCGGCGGTGGTAGTGGCGGGTACGCCGCGGCCCTGCGCGGGGCCCAGCTGGGCCTGGACGTCGCCCTGATCGAGAAGAACAAGGTCGGCGGTACCTGCCTGCACAATGGATGCATCCCCACCAAGGCACTGCTGCACGCCGGTGAGATCGCCGACCAGGCCCGCGAGAGCGCGCAGTTCGGTGTGAAGGCCACCTTCGAGGGCATCGACATCGCGGCCGTCCACAAGTACAAGGACGGCGTCGTCTCGGGCCTGTACAAGGGGCTGCAGGGACTCATCGCGTCCCGCAAGGTGACGTACATCGAGGGTGAGGGTCGTCTCTCCTCCCCCACCTCCGTCGACGTGGACGGCCGGCGCGTCCAGGGCCGCCACGTGCTCCTCGCGACCGGCTCCGTGCCGAAGTCGCTGCCGGGCCTGGAGATCGACGGCAACCGGATCATCTCCTCCGACCACGCCCTCGTCCTGGACCGCGTGCCGAAGTCCGCGATCATCCTGGGCGGCGGAGTCATCGGCGTCGAGTTCGCCTCCGCCTGGAAGTCCTTCGGGTCGGACGTCACCGTCATCGAGGGCCTCAAGCACCTCGTCCCGGTCGAGGACGAGAACTCCTCCAAGCTTCTTGAGCGCGCGTTCCGCAAGCGCGGCATCAAGTTCAACCTGGGCACCTTCTTCTCGAAGGCCGAGTACACCGCCGACGGCGTCAAGGTCACCCTGGCCGACGGCAAGGAGTTCGAGGCCGAGCTCCTGCTGGTCGCGGTCGGCCGCGGCCCGGTCTCCGCCGGTCTCGGCTACGAGGAGCAGGGCGTCGCGATGGACCGCGGCTATGTCCTCGTCGACGAGTACATGCGGACGAACGTCCCGACCATCTCCGCCGTCGGTGACCTGGTCCCGACGCTCCAGCTCGCGCACGTCGGCTTCGCCGAGGGCATCCTGGTGGCGGAGCGTCTGGCCGGTCTGAAGACCGTCCCGATCGACTACGACGGTGTCCCGCGGGTGACGTACTGCCACCCCGAGGTCGCCTCCGTGGGCATCACCGAGGCCAAGGCCAAGGAGATCTACGGCGCGGACAAGGTCGTCGCTCTGAAGTACAACCTCGCGGGCAACGGCAGGAGCAAGATCCTGAACACCTCGGGCGAGATCAAGCTCGTCCAGGTCAAGGACGGTGCCGTGGTCGGCGTCCACATGGTCGGCGACCGCATGGGCGAGCAGGTCGGCGAGGCCCAGCTGATCTACAACTGGGAAGCGCTGCCCGCCGAGGTCGCCCAGCTCATCCACGCCCACCCGACGCAGAACGAGGCGCTCGGCGAGGCCCACCTGGCCCTGGCCGGCAAGCCGCTGCACGCGCACGACTGACCCCTCGGTCGAGAAGCGACTCCGCTCGCAAGCGACGACACAGACTTCCGCAATTCGTAAGGAGCAACCGAAACCATGGCGGTTTCCGTAACCCTTCCGGCGCTCGGCGAGAGCGTCACCGAGGGCACTGTCACCCGCTGGCTGAAGGCCGAGGGTGAGCGCGTCGAGGCCGACGAGCCGCTGCTCGAGGTCTCGACCGACAAGGTCGACACCGAGATCCCCTCGCCCGCCGCCGGTGTCCTCGCCTCCATCAAGGTCGCCGAGGACGAGACCGTCGAGGTCGGCGCCGAGCTGGCCGTGATCGACGACGGCACCGGTTCCCCCGCCGCTGCCCCGGCCCCCGCTGCCGAGCCGGCTCCCGCCGCCGCTCCGGCCCCGGTGGCCGAGGCTCCGGCCGCCCCGGCCCCCGCCCCCGCCCCCGAGGCTCCGGCCGCCCCCGCCGCCCCGGCCGGTGGCGCGTCCGGCACCGACGTGGTCCTCCCGGCGCTCGGCGAGTCCGTCACCGAGGGCACCGTCACCCGCTGGCTGAAGTCGGTCGGCGACTCCGTCGAGGCCGACGAGCCGCTGCTCGAGGTCTCCACGGACAAGGTCGACACCGAGATCCCCGCGCCCACCTCCGGTGTGCTCCTGGAGATCACGGTCGGCGAGGACGAGACGGCCGAGGTCGGCGCCAAGCTCGCCGTCATCGGCGCCCCGGGTGCCGCGCCCGCCGCCGCTCCCGCCCCGGCCGCCCCGGCACCGGCCGCCGCCGCTCCGGCTCCGGCCGCCCCCGCGGCTCCGCCGGCCCCCGCTCCGGCGCCCGCCGCCCCGGCCCCCGCGCCGGCTCCGGTCGCCGCCGCTCCGGCCCCGGCCGCTCCGGCTCCCGCGCCGGCCGCTCCGGCCCCGGTCACCCCGGCTCCGGCTCCCGCCGCCACCTCCGGTGACGACGGCGCCTACGTCACCCCGCTGGTGCGCAAGCTCGCCGCCGAGAACGGCGTCGACCTGGGCTCCGTCAAGGGCACCGGCGTCGGCGGCCGTATCCGCAAGCAGGACGTCGTCGCCGCCGCCGAGGCCGCGAAGGCTGCCGCCGCCGCCCCGGCTCCGGCCGCCGCGGCCCCGGCCGCCGCCGCCAAGAAGGCGCCGACCCTGGAGGCCTCCCCCCTCCGCGGCCAGACCGTCAAGATGCCGCGCATCCGCAAGGTCATCGGCGACAACATGGTCAAGGCGCTGCACGAGCAGGCGCAGCTGTCCTCGGTCGTCGAGGTCGACGTCACCCGCCTGATGAAGCTGCGGGCCAGGGCCAAGGACTCCTTCGCCGCGCGCGAGGGCGTCAAGCTCTCCCCGATGCCGTTCTTCGTGAAGGCGGCGGCCCAGGCGCTGAAGGCCCACCCGGTCATCAACGCCAAGATCAACGAGGCCGAGGGCACGATCACCTACTTCGACACCGAGAGCATCGGTATCGCGGTGGACTCCGAGAAGGGCCTGATGACCCCGGTCATCAAGCACGCGGGCGACCTGAACATCGCCGGCATCGCGAAGACCACGGCGGAGCTGGCCGGCAAGGTCCGCGCCAACAAGATCACGCCCGACGAGCTGTCCGGCGCGACCTTCACCATCTCCAACACCGGTTCGCGCGGTGCGCTCTTCGACACGATCATCGTGCCGCCGGGCCAGGTCGCGATCCTCGGCATCGGTGCCACGGTCAAGCGCCCGGCGGTCATCGAGACCGAGGAGGGCACGGTCATCGGCGTCCGCGACATGACCTACCTGACCCTCTCCTACGACCACCGTCTGGTGGACGGCGCCGACGCGGCCCGTTACCTGACCGCGGTCAAGGCGATCCTGGAGGCGGGCGAGTTCGAGGTCGAGCTCGGCCTGTAACCCCCGTCGGGTCGTGCGGCGCCCCCGTCCGGAGCTCTCCGGGCGGGGGCGCCGTCGTATGCCTGTCGGTGTCGCCGCCTATCGCCGGGTGAGCGTGTGGTCGCTCCAGTCCCACAGGGTCTCGACCCACACGTTCGGGATGTCCAGGTGGGGCGCGTACGTCAGATGGCGTGCCCGGTAGGCGTGCAGGACGTCGTAGGTGGCGTCCAGGCAGTCCCGGGAGGTCAGTTCGCCGGTCTTCGGGTCGATGCCGACCAGGAAGCCCCGGCTCTCCACGGTGTGGATCATCGCCCTGGCGTGGTCCACGTCACCGGCCGAGGACGAGACGCAGCGGTAACGGGTGTACGGGTGCTTCACCTTGCCCGGGTAGTGGGCGTCCCGGGACATGTCGCTGAGCATGCGGGCGTACGAGCCCTGCGCGTGCCAGGCTCCGATGTCGCCGCCGGGCGGGGTGTACAGCTTGTTCGTGGGGTTCTCCACGGCGCCGTAGACCCACTGGTCCGTCCCGGTGACCCGGAAGCCCCAGCCGACGTGTCCGAACTTCTGTGCCCCGTCCGGCTTGACGAAGACGCAGGCCCCGCCGGAGCCGGCGGCGGCGGACAGGGCGGTGAGGCCACCGGTCGCCTCCCCCGCGCTCCTGGTCTTGCGGACCTTGGCGGGCCGCTGCTGGTGCGTTCCGGTGCCCGAGGAGTGGCATCCGACGAAGCCTCCGACGGCCATCGTCACGGCCACGGTGACCACGCACGCGATCCGTCCGGTTCGTCCCCCGATGAACATCGCATCCCCCAGTGGTGCGGCGGGGCTCCTGACCGGAAAACCCCTCTGCCCACCGCGACACCGGATGGCCGCCCGGGGTTTCGCCGGTGACACGGCGGTGACGGGTCCGGGTCGGGGCCGGTACGGGTCTTTACAGGGAGCGCCGCTCTGCAGAGCGTGTAAGTCTCGTCTCACCTGCATGAAAGCGCCCCCGTGCGCCCCTCCTGGACGGGCCTGCGGCCTTATTGTCTAAACGTCAAACGCCCCCGGGGGCCGCACGGCCCCTCGCAACGAGGAGCCCTCATGACCGCGCCCGTCGTCCACTCGCTGCGCGAACAGATCCGCGAGCACATCGTGGAGGGGATCGTCAGCGGGCGCTGGAAGCCGGGCGAGCGGATCGTGGAGCGTCGGATCGCGACCGAGCTGGAGGTCAGCCAGACACCGGTGCGGGAGGCACTGCGGGAGCTGGAGTCGCTGCGGCTGATCGAGTCGGCGCCGAACAAGGGCGTACGGGTGCGGAACCTGACGGCGGCCGACCTGGAGGAGAGCTACCCGGTCCGGGCCGGTCTGGAGGCGATCGCGGCGGAGCTGGCGGCGGAGCGGCTGGCGCGGGACTGCTCGGCGCTGGAGCCGCATGTGGCCGCGCTGTACGAGGCCGACCGGGAGTCCGACGGGACGGGCCAGGTGCGGCACACGGTGGGCTTCCACCGGGAGCTGGTGCGGGCGGCCGGCAACTCGGTCCTGCTGCACACCTGGGAGGGCCTGGGCATCGAGGTCTTCACGGCGCTGTCGATCCGCTGGCTGGGAACCGTTCAGCAGTCGTACGCCGAGGAGCACGAGGAGCTGTTGGCCGCGTTCCGCAGGCGCGACCCGCGTATCGCCGAGATCGTCAAGGCGCATGTGCTCGGGTGCGCCCCCCGGGCCTGACCCACCCGAGCACACCCTTGCTCACCTGCGAAAACACCACTTCTGAAGCGGCACCCGGTGTCTTCGCCGGAGACACTCCGTGCCGACTTTCTCGGAATCAAGATATTTTGCCCTGGACCCTTTGATCGATCATCGATCAGCGAGTTATTGTCGCCGACGGACCTCCACCGAGGTCCCCAGCCCTGTCCTGCCAAAGACCAAGGGCACCCCCCTTCGACTGAGGAAGGCGGCGACATGACCGACCCCCACGCCATCCAGCCGAGCGAGCTCGACCAGCTCCCCGACCGGGACCCCGAGGAGACCGCCGAATGGCAGGCCTCCCTGGACGCGGTCGCCAAGGCGGCGGGCCCGCACCGTGCCGCGTATCTGATGCGCCGCACGCTGGAGCGGGCGGAGGCGGGCGGCGTCGCGTTGCCCAAGCTCCTCGAGACGGACTACGTCAACACCATCCCCACCGCCGCCGAGCCGGCCGTCCCCGGTGACGAGGCGCTGGAGCGCCGTATCACCGCGTGGAACCGCTGGAACGCGGCGGCGATGGTGACCCGTGGCTCCAAATACGGCGTCGGCGGCCACATCGCCACCTTCGCCTCCGCGGCCTGGCTCTACGAGACCGGCTTCAACCACTTCTTCAAGGGCAAGGAGGAGGACGGCAGCGGCGACCAGCTGTACATCCAGGGCCACGCCTCCCCCGGTATCTACGCCCGTGCCTTCCTCGACGGCCGGCTGACCGAGCGGCACCTCGACAACTTCCGCCGCGAGTCGGGGGGCGACGGCCTGCCGTCCTACCCGCACCCGCGCCGGCTGCCCTGGCTCTGGGAGTTCCCGACCGTCTCCATGGGCCTCGGCCCGCTGTCGGCGATCTACCAGGCCCGTTTCAACCGGTACCTCACAGCCCGCGGCATCAAGGACGTCTCGCAGTCCCACGTCTGGGCCTTCCTCGGCGACGGCGAGATGGACGAGCCGGAGTCGACGGCCGCACTCGCGCTCGCGAGCCGTGAGGGCCTCGACAACCTCACCTTCGTCATCAACTGCAACCTGCAGCGCCTCGACGGCCCGGTCCGCGCGAACTTCAAGATCGTGCAGGAGCTGGAGGCCCAGTTCCGCGGCGCCGGCTGGAACGTCGTCAAGTCGCTGTGGGGCTCCGCCTGGGACGAGCTGTTCGCGCTCGACACCACGGGCGCGCTGGTACGCCGGCTGCGCCAGGTGCCGGACGCGCAGGTGCAGACGTACCAGACCCGCGACGCGGCCTACATCCGCCAGGACTTCTTCGGGGCCGACCCCGCGCTGGCCGAGATGGCGAAGCTGCTGAGCGACGACAAGATCCTCGAGTGCTTCCATCTGTCCCGCGGCGGTCACGAGGCGCGCAAGGTGTACGCGGCCTACAAGGCGGCCCTGGACCACAAGGGCGCGCCGACCGTGATCCTCGCCCAGACCGTCAAGGGCTTCACGCTCGGCGAGGGCTTCGCGTCGAAGAACGCCAACCACCAGATGAAGAAGCTCACGGTGGACGAGTTCAAGCAGATGCGTGACCTGCTCGAACTCCCCATCAAGGACAGCGACTTCGTCGACGGTGTGGTGCCCTACGGCCACCCCGGCACCGACTCCCCCGAGGTCCGCTACCTCCAGGAGCGCCGCGCGGCCCTCGGCGGCCCGGCCCCGGCCCGTCGTACACACGCGCTCGCGCCCCTGCCCGCCCCCGCCGAGAAGGCCTTCGCCGCCTTCGACAAGGGCTCGGGCTCGCAGAACGTGGCCACCACCATGGCCTTCGTCCGCCTCGTCAAGGACCTGGTCCGCGACAAGAAGACCGGGAAGCGCTGGGTGCCGATCGTCCCCGACGAGGCGCGCACCTTCGGCATGGAGAGCCTCTTCCCGTCCCTGGGCATCTACTCCCCCAAGGGCCAGACGTACGAGCCGGTCGACCGCGACCAGCTGATGTACTACAAGGAGGCCAAGAACGGCCAGATCCTCAACGAGGGGATCACCGAGGCCGGTTCGATGGCCGACTTCATCGCCGCGTCGACCGCGTACGCGACGCACGGCGAGGCGATGATCCCGTTCTACATCTTCTACTCGATGTTCGGCTGGCAGCGCACGGCCGACCAGATGTGGCAGCTCGGCGACCAGCTCGGCCGCGGCTTCCTCGTCGGCGCGACGGCCGGTCGTACGACCCTGACCGGCGAGGGCCTGCAGCACGCGGACGGTCACTCGCCGGTGATCGCGGCGACCAACCCGGCGGCGCTGACCTACGACCCGGCGTTCGCGTACGAGGTCGCGACCATCGTCAAGGACGGTCTGCGCCGTATGTACGGCGAGGCGACACCGGGCGAGGACCCGAACGTCTTCTACTACCTCACGGTCTACAACGAGCCGCTCCCGCAGCCCGCGAAGCCGTCCGGCACGGCCATCGACGAGGGCATCGTCAAGGGCCTGTACCGCTTCGGCACGGCGGAGGAGGCAGGGCTCGCCCCGGCCGCCAACGCCCCGCGCATCCAGCTGCTGGGTTCCGGTACGGCGATCCACTGGACGCTCCGGGCGCAGAAGCTGCTCGCCGAGGAGTGGGGGGTCGCGGCCGACGTCTGGTCGGCGACGTCCTGGACGGAGCTGCGGCGCGACGCGCTGGAGGCCGACGCGGCGCTGCTGCGCGGCGAGGAGCGGGTGCCGTACGTCCGCCAGGTACTGCACGGCGCCGAGGGGCCGGTACTCGCCGTCTCGGACTACATGCGCCAGGTCCCGGACCAGATCGCGCAGTGGGTGGAACAGGACTACTCGTCGCTGGGCGCGGACGGCTTCGGTCTGTCGGACACCCGTGAGGGCGCGCGGCGCCACTTCGGGGTCGACGCGGAGTCGATCGTCGTGGCGGCCCTGGCCCAGCTCGCGCGACGCGGCGAGGTCAAGGCGACGGCGGTGAAGGAAGCCCGGGAGAAGTACGGGCTGTAATCCGGCGGCGGGTGAGCGGGGAGGAAGGGGTACGGCGGCTGCCGTACCCCTTCGTTGTCGGTGGACCCCGGCATCATGGCCCCATGCGCGCTGCCCGCCTCATCAAGATGGTGCTGTTGCTCCAGTCCCGTCCCTCCATGACCGCCGCCGAACTCGCCCGCGAGCTCGAGGTCTCCGAGCGGACGGTGACGCGGGACGCCCAGGCGCTGTCCGAGGCGGGTGTGCCCGTGTACGCGGACCGGGGCCGGGCCGGGGGTTACCGTCTCATCGGCGGGTATCGGACCCGGTTGACCGGACTCGCCCGGAGTGAGGCCGAGGCGCTCTTCCTGTCCGGCGTGCCGGGGGCCCTGCGCGAGATGGGGCTGGAGGACGCCGCCTCCGCCGCCCGGCTGAAGGTGTCGGCCGCCCTGTTGCCGTCGTTGCGCGACGCCTCCCGTACGGCCGCCCAGCGATTCCACCTCGACGCCCCCAACTGGTTCGCCGAGCCGAAGGCACCCGAGCTGCTGCCCGCCGTGGCCGACGCCGTGTGGGACGACCGCCGGGTCACCGCCCGCTATCGCAGGGGCGAGAGCGAGGTGGTGCGGGAGCTGGAGCCGTACGGCCTCGTGCTGAAGGCGGGGGTCTGGTACCTGTGCGCCCGCATCCCGGATCCGGGCTCCTTCCGCGTCTACCGGATCGACCGGTTCACCGCGGTCGAGGCCTGTGCGGACCGGTTCGAGCGGGACGAGGGCTTCGAGCTGCCCGTCTTCTGGGAGGAGCGGGCGGAGCAGTTCGCCCGGTCGATCCTGCGCGCCGAGATCGTCGTACGGGTGTCGCGGGACGGGGCGCGAAGACTTCCCTACGCCGTCGATCCGGCCGCCGCCCGGGCGGCACTGGCGGCCGCGGGCGCCGCGGACGGGGACGGGTGGCTGACGTTGACGCTGCCGGTGGAGTCGGAGAAGGTGGCCCACGCGCAGCTCGCGGGCCTGGGGCCGGAGGTGGAGGTGCTGGCACCCGAGAGCCTGCGGGCCCGCTTCGCGAGCGATGCCGTACGGCTGGCCGCTCTGTACGGGACATAACAATCCGCCGCACTCCACGTGCGCCCCACCCGCCCAGGCCCGATGCTGGACCCGTGATGGAAGAGTCGGAGTTCTGGGAGCTGGTGGACGCCGCCCGCGAGGCCGCCGAGGGCGACCCGGAGGAACAGGCGGACCTGCTGGTGGAGCGGCTCCTGGAGTTCGACCCGGAGACGGTCCTGGACTTCGCCCGGCACTTCGAGGCCCGCTACAACCGCGCCTACAGCTGGGACCTGTGGGGCGCCGCGTGGGTGCTGCTCGACGGCGCGAGCGACGACGCCTTCGACTTCTTCCGCTGCTGGCTGATCGGACAGGGACGCGAGGTCTACGAGGGCGCCGTGCACCATCCCGACTCGCTGGCCGACCTCCTGGACGACTTCGACGAGGAGCTCGACGGCGACGGCGAGGAGCTCGGGTACGCGGCCGACGAGGCGTACGAGCAGCTCACCGGTACCGTGGCACCCGACCTGGGCATCGCGCCGGCGCCCGCCGAGCCGGAGGGCGCACCGCTCGACCTGGAGAACGAGCGGGTGCTGGCGGAGCGGTACCCGAAACTGTGGGAGCGGTTCAGGGGCTGACGTCCGCCGGGGCCGTGTCCGACTGCGACTCGGGATCCGTACGGCAACTCGACAAGGGGGATCATGGCCCGCATTCCGTACCCGGAGCAGCATGCCGCCGGTGTCGCGAAGCTTCCCGTGCCGCTCAACGCGTTCCGGATGCTCTCCCATGCCCCGCCCCTGACGGACACGGCGATCGACCTGGGCCTCGCAGTCCTCACCGAGTCGACCCTGTCCGTCCGGCTGCGCGAGCTGGTGATCATGGCGGTGGCCGTCGGCACCGGGTGCGAGTACGAGGCGGTGCAGCACCGGCCGATCGCGCTCAACGCCGGTAACACACCCGGGCAGTTGGCGGCGGTCGCCGAACGGCGTCCGGACGGGCCGGAGTTCGACGAGTCGGAGTCGGCGGCGGTGGCCGCGGCCTTCGAGCTGGTGGACCGGCACACCCTGTCGGAGAGCGTGCTGGCGGCGATGCGGGCCCGCTTCACCGACCGGCAGGTCGTCGAGATCGTCACCACGGTCGGCTACTACGTCATGCTGGCCGGTCTCATGAACGGGCTCGGGGTGGACGTCGATCCCTCCGGCGAGCGGTTCCTGGGACTGACCGGCGACCCGCGGTGACGGCTCAGGCCGTGCGCCGGCGGGTGATGTCCGAGGGGATGTAGGCCTGCGGCTGCTCGGCCTTCACCGCGTGGTGCAGGGGGGCCGCGTTGGCCTGGTCGAGCGCGGAGGCGGTGACGGCGGCCGGGCCGAGGACGACGGCGGCGGCCGCGCAGAGCGCCGCCCAGGGCCCGAACACGGTCCGGGTGCGGCTGTCGGTCTTGTGTGCGGCGCTGCTGTGACTGTTCACTTCTTCCCCACCTTCAGTCAGTGCGTGTGCATGACGATAGGAGCGGCGTCTCGGGAAGCTCCATGAGGCGGCTGAGAGAAACCTGTGAGGCCATGACCAGCCCGTACGTGAGGGAGATAACGCGCGAGGAGCACCTCGCGCAGCTGCGTCTGCACCCCGACACCAGTCATCTGCAGATCCCCGAGTGGGGCGATGTGAAGCCCGGCTGGACGGCGGAGAGCATCGGCTGGTTCGAGGGGAAGCTGCTGGTCGCGGTGGCGCTCGTGCTGTACCGGCCGCTGCCCGGGACCCGGCGCGCGCTCGCCTACCTCCCCGACGGGCCCGGCATCGACTGGTGGAACCCTCGCCTGGAGCACTGGCTGGATCCGCTCGTCGCCCATGTCGAGGAGCGCGGGGCGTTCGCGGTGCGGATCGGCCCGCCGGTCGTCGTACGGCACTGGGACGCGGCCACCGTCACGGCGGGGATCGCCGACCCCGGCGTACGGCATCTGCGCGATCTTCCGGCGGCCGGCATCGACGGCTTCGCGCTGGACGCCGCCGAGCGGCTGACGCGGCTCGGGTGGCGGCGGTGCGCGGAGGACGAGGACAGCGGGTTCGGTCTCGGCCAGCCGCGCTACGGGTGGCACGTCCCGTTGGCGGACCGGTCGGTGGACGAGTTGCGCGCGGGGCTCGCCCCGCACTGGGAGCAGTCGCTCGGCCGGGCGGAGCGGGCGGGCGTCCGGGTCACCTGGGGCTCGGCCGCCGACCTCCCCGACTTCCACCGCCTGTATGTCACGACCGCCGCCCACGACGGCTTCAGGGCCCGCCCGCTGGAGTACTTCCAGCGCATGTGGAAGGCACTCAACGCCGAGGACGACGACCGGCTGCGGCTCTATCTCGCCGAGTACGACGGCTTCGTGCTCTCCGCGGCCCTCATGATCAACGTCGGTTCCCGGGCCTGGCACTCCTACCCCGCGTCCGGCCGCCAGGGCCGTGAACTGCGGCCCTCCAGCGCCCTGTTGTGGCGAATGCTGTGCGACGCCCGGGCGGCGGGCGCCGAGACGTACGACCTGCGCTCCATCACCCCCGCTCTCACCGAGGACCGTCTGCTGGGCCGGCTGCGCTTCAAGACGGGCGTGGGCGGACAGGCGGTGGAGTACCTCGGCGAGTGGGAACGGCCGGTGGGGAGCCGGGGGAAGGTGCTGCAGCGGGCGGTGGGGATGTATCTCGGGCGCCGCTGAGGACGACGCCCGCCGGCCCGGCCACTCCCCTCCGGCTACGGCGTCCTGCCCTGCAGCCGTGCCGCGAGCTCCCTGATCTGCGGGAGGCGGGCGGTGAGGGCGGCGCCGGGACAGTTCGTCATGTAGCCGTCCTTGTGACCCGCGAGGGCGGGGAGCAGCGCGGTGGTGCCGGCCCGGTAGCGGCTGAGGCTGTTGCTGGAGGTGAGGCGCGCCTTCGAGCGCGGATCGACGTCGGCCAGGCCCAGCTTCCAGGCGGCGAGTGCGGCGATCGCGTCGGTCATCGCCTGCGGGACGGGGACGCCGGCCGTGAAGGTGCCGAGGGCGGCGATACCGGCGGTGCGGTGGTTGAAGCCCTGGGTGTGGGCGCCGGTGACGGGGCGGTCGACGCCGCCCGCGCGGCCCTCGTAGATGGTGCCGCAGCGGTCGACGAGGAAGTTGTAACCGATGTCGTCCCAGTTCCGGGCGCCGGTCTGGCCGGCGTAGAGATAGCGGATGATGCGGGGCGCGTCGGCGCAGTCGTAGCCGTTGGGCGAGTCGGTGTGATGGACGAAGACGGCGACGACCTTGTCGTCGTAGCGCGGGGGCGGCTGGGCGTGCCGGGCGAGGTCGTCCAGCCAGGCCGACCGGGGCACGATCCGGGGCTTCGGCGCGGAGTGCGTGGCGGCGACGGACCGCGCACCGACGGCCGGCCGCCGGCTCGGCCGGGCCCCGCTGGTGTGCTCCACCCCATCCACACAGAGCACGAGCCCGACGACGGCAGCGAGCCCGGGAAGACACGCGGCCAACACCCGCCCGGGCCGGACCAGCACCCGGCGCACCCCGGCCCGCCGGGCCGACGACACGGACCCGCGAACGGGAGGGTCGGGCTCACGAAGGGGCACCTCGGGGCCGGAGACCGGCACGCCAGGCCCGGAGACCGGCACGCCAGGCCCGGGGACCGGCACATCAGGCCCGGAGACCGGCACGTCAGGTTCGGGGACCGGCATGCCGGGGCCGCCCCTCGGCACCTCTGGTGCGTGAACCGGCGCCTCGGCCCTGGGAGCCGACATCTCCACCCCAGGGGTCGACACCTCCACCCCAGAGGTCGACACCTCCACCCCAGGGGTCGACACCTCGGACCCGCTCACCGGCGCCGTGGTGGTCGCAGGCTCCGGTTCGTGGGGCGGTGTCAGGGGGGTCTGCAGCCTTGCCCTGGGCCGGCGTCGTATGCGTACCGGCCACCGCGATCTTCGGACACGCATACGCCCACTCTCGGCCGGATCCGGTCCGCCCGCGATGTGTGCTGTGCCACCCGGTGGAACCATCGTCCTGGTCCGCGACGTTTTTCCGAGTGATCGGGAGGACGGGCCCGCTCACGCTCCACCGAGGCGTGCCCGTGCTGATCACCGGGCCCGTCCCGCGCGTACTAAGGGGTCTGAAGAGAAAGGCGGCTCTGTGGACCTGCTCGACATCCTGCTGATGCTGGTGGTACTGGCCTACGCGGCATCCGGCTACCGGCGCGGACTGGTCGCCGGCTGTGTCTCGCTCGCCGGTTTCGTGGGCGGCGCGGTCGTCGGCGTATGGGTGCTGCCCTGGATGATGGACCTGGTGACGGCGGGAACCACCCGGGCGACGGTCACCGCGGTGCTGACGGTGCTGGTCCCGGCGGTCGTGGGGCACGAGCTGGCGGGCCGGCTGGCCCTCAAGCTGCGCAGGGAGATAGAGAGAGGCCCGCTCAGGCTGGCCGACGGCGTCGGCGGGGCCGCCGCCAACTCGGTGGCGGTGCTGATCGTCGCGTGGGTCGCCGCGAGCGTGCTCGGCGCCTCCTCGTCACCGCTGGTCACGACCGCGATCCGGGACTCCACCCTGCTCGGCGCGGTGCAGAACCTGATGCCGGAGACGACCCCGACCTGGTTCTCCCGGGCCACCTCCGCCCTCACCCAGGCCGGCTTCCCGCAGGTCTTCAACCCGTTCGAGAACGAGTCGACGGCCCGCGTCGCCAAGCCCACCGGCGACAGTGTCACCGCGCGGGCCACCGACGCGGCCAAGCTGAGCACCGTGAAGATCGAGGGCGCCTCCGGCAACCAGGGCCGCGAGGGCAGCGGGTTCGTGTATGCGCCCGAGCATGTGATGACCAACGCGCACGTGGTGGCCGGCATCGACGACCCGAGCGTCCGGATCGGCGGGGTCGGGGATTCGTACGACGCGCGGGTGGTGTTCTTCGACCCGAACAAGGACGTCGCCGTGCTGTACGTGCCCGGGCTGAAGGCGCCGGTCCTGACGTTCGACGACACCGCCGAGCGCGGCGACTCGGCCGTGGTCGCCGGCTATCCGCAGGACGGCGACCTCAATCTGCAGGCGGCGACCGTCGCCAACCGGGTCCGTGCCACCGGCCAGAACATCTACAGCGACGCCACGGTGACCCGCGAGATCTACTCGATCCGCTCCACCGTCCGCCCCGGCAACTCCGGCGGCCCGCTGCTGACCACCACCGGCCGGGTCTACGGCGTCGTCTTCGCCCGCTCGACCTCCGACGACGAGACCGGCTACGTCCTGACGGCCGCCGAGGTCTCCTCCGACGCCCGGCGCGCCGCGAACGCCACGGCGGCGGTGAGCACCGGCGACCTCGTCACGTCGTAGAGCGCCGGCAAGCCCGCCGGCCGGGGACTGACCGGCCGTCTGCGCCCTCGTACGGCCCAATGCGGCTCACCCGGCCCCGCGCGGGCGTACCTCTGGAGGTATGACCGACGCTCTGCCCGTCCTGTTCGCCGTGGCCGCCGCGCTCGCGGGGGTGCCGCTCTGGCTCGTCGTACGACGGCGTCGTGCGGCGGCCGACGCCGAGCGGGTCAGAGACTGCGCCCCATGAAGACATCGTCCACGTAGGCGCCGTCGAGGAGGAACTCCTCGGGCAGCACGCCCTCCACCACGAAGCCCTCGGACTCGTAGAGCTTGCGGGCCGGGGTGTTGTGGCCGAGGACGCGCAGGGTCAGCCGGCGGGCACCCTGGCGGCGGGCCTCGTCGCCCACGGCCCGCAGCAGCGCGCGGCCGACACCCAGACCGCGCGCCCGCTCCGCGACGGCCAGGCCCTGGATCTGGCGGACATGGCGGTTGGCGGCGAGCGGCGTGGGGAAGCCGAGCCGGATGTAGCCGACGAGCGCGCCGTCGAGTTCGGCGACCAGATGGTCGCGGGGGCCGAACCGGTCGTCGAAGAAGGGTTCGTAGGGTGGCTGGGGCCGAGGGGCCACGGCGTGCAGCGTGGACCAGGTGGCACGGTCGAGGAGGCCCAGCGCGTCCTCGTCGTCGAGGGTGGCGTGGCGTATGTGCAGAGCCGGCATGACCGCCACCTTATGAGTCCGCCGAGCACAATGGCCTCATGGTTTCTTCCCGAGTCGCGGTGGCCGGCGCGTCCGGTCTCATCGGGGGCGCCCTGGTGCGCTCCCTGGTCGCCGACGGGCACGAGGTGGTGCGGCTGGTGCGCCGGGAGCCCCGGGGCGCCGACGAGGTCCGCTGGGATCCGGAGGCCGGACGGGTGGACACGGCGGGTCTCGCCGGGTGCGACGCCGTGGTGAACCTCGCGGGCGCGGGGGTGGGCGACCGGCGCTGGACGGAGGCGTACAAGACGCGCATCCGGCGCAGCCGGGTGCTCGGCACCCAGGCGCTCGCGAAGGCGGTCGCCACGCTGGACGAGCAGCCGCGGGTGTTCGTGAACGGGAGCGCGATCGGCTTCTACGGCGAGACCGGCGACCGGACCGTGGACGAGAGCGCGCCGCACGGGTCCGGCTTTCTGCCCGAGCTGTGCGTGGAGTGGGAGGGGGCCGCGGGGCCCGCGCGGGAGGCCGGGGTGCGGACGGTGTTCACCCGGACGGGGCTGGTGGTGTCCCGGCACGGCGGGGCCTGGGGCCGGCTCTTCCCGCTCTTCAAGGCGGGCCTGGGCGGCCGGATGGGGGACGGGCGGCAGTACTGGTCGTACGTCTCGCTCCATGACGAGGTGGCGGCGATCCGGCATCTGATCGACGCGGAGGGCCTGTCCGGGCCGTTCAACCTCACCGCGCCCACCCCTGTGACGAACCGTGAGATCACCGCGGCCATGGGCCGGGTACTGCGCCGGCCGACGCCGTTCACCGTGCCGGCGTCGGTGCTGCGGACCGCGCTCGGGGAGATGGCCGGGGATGTGCTGGGCAGCGCGCGGGTGGTACCCCGGCGGCTGCTGGAGTCGGGGTTCACGTTCGCGTTCCCGGACATCGAGGGAGCGATCAGGGCGGCGCTGTGAGCGTATGCGACCGCCGTGCGACCGTGCCCTGTGCATGCGCGACTGCCTCTGACCGTTCACGGGCCTAACCTCGACGCGAACTCGGGTATCCCCGGAGGCAGTTGGGGGCATGACGTCCCCACCGGCCGCGCAACCTCGAGGAGGGGCACGTGCTTGAGCCCACGTACCAGGCGGACGTCGTGATCGTGGGAGCCGGGGTCGCCGGGCTCTCCGCGGCACATCGGCTGACCAGCGCAGGAGTGAGGACCGCGGTCCTGGAGGCCGCCCCTTGGGTCGGTGGCCGTATGTCGACCGAGAAGATCGACGGCTTCCGGCTCGACCGCATCGGACAACTGCTGTCCATGGCCTACCCCGAACTGCGACACACCCCCGGCCTCGACACCCTTGTGCTACGGCCGTTCGCCCCGGGCGTCCTGCTCCACAGCGACGGACGACATCACCGGGCGGGGGCCCTCGCGGGTGCGGGGGGCGCACGGGGCGCACTGCACGCGGTCCGTGCTCTGGCGAGCGCCCCTCGCGCTACGGGGGCGCCGTCAGCCACCCGGCCTCGCGGCACCGATCCCGCCTCCCAGACCGAGCCGCAGAACCGGGCGACCAGGCGCCGCCTCGCCTCCGTGCAGAGGCGAACGAACGCCCCCGGAAGCGAAACGCGGGCCGGCACGCGGTGGCCGAGGGTTGGGGGCGAGGCGACGCCGACGAGCGGCTCGAAGGGGCACGGCGGCGCGGAATCCCCAGCGGGCACCGCGAACGGGCCCGCCGGCGCGGGGCCTTCAGCGGAGGGGGCAAACGCCCGCGGGAACACCGTGCCGGCCGACAGCGCCAACGGCCGGAGCGCGGGCGCGACGAACGGCGACGCCAAACGCTATGAGCGCGAAGCCCCGGCACCCGCCGACGCAAAGGGCCGCAGCGGCGCGGGGCCCGCGAACAGCGGCGGGGTGGAGGGGCGTGGGGGTGTCGCCTGGCCCGGGGGTGTGTCCAAGGGGCTTGTGGGGGTGCCTCGGTTTGTTTCCGGGCCGTGGGGGACGGGGGGTGTGGCGGCCGCTCCTCGGGGGCGGGCCATGGCCCCGCTGGGCAGCGCGGTCGATCAGGCGCGGCTCGGCGCGGCGTTGGCCCGGCTCGCCTCGATGCCGGTGGGACGGCTGCTGTCCCGGCCGGAGCTGCCCGCCGGGCAGGCCCTCGCCGCACGCGGCATCCCCGCACGCGCCGTCGACGGCTTCCTGCGCCCCCTGCTCGCCGCCCTCCTCTGCGACCCGGAGCTGACCACGTCCAGCCGGTGCGCGGACCTCGCGCTGCGGGCCTTCGCCGGCGGCCGCCTGTGTCTGCCGGAAGGCGGCGCCGAGACACTGCCGGAGCTGCTGGCACGCACCCTGCCGCCGGGCACCGTGCACACCGGCGTGCGGGTCACCTCGGTCTCCACCAACTCGGTGACGACCGCGGAGCACGGCGAGATCCCCTGCCGCGCGGTCCTGGTGGCGACCGACGCCCGCGCCGCCGCCGAACTCCTGCCGGGCCTGCGCGTACCGGAGTTCCACCAGCTCACGGTCGTCCACCACACGACGGACGAGCCCCCGGCGACCGGAGCCTGTCTCCTCCTGGACTCGGACCGCGGGGGCCCGGTGGCCCACACGGCGGTGCTCAGCGAGGTGGACCCGACCCGCGCCCCCGAGGGCCGCGCCCTCGTCTCGTCCACGGTCCTGGGCCCTCCCCCACCCGACCTCGACACCGCCGTACGCACCCATCTGTCGCGGCTCTACGGCACCTCGACCCACCGCTGGGAGACCCTCGCCGTCCATCACACCCCCGAAGCGGTCCCCGCCATGCGCCCGCCTCACGACCTGCGCCGCCCCGTACGCCTCCTGGCAGGCCTCTACGTCTGCGGCGACCACCGGGACACCAGCACGGTCCAGGGGGCCCTGCACTCGGCCCGCAGGGCGGCGGAGGCCATCCTCACGGATCTGGGATCGACGTCCTCCCTGCACAGGGCCGACCCCTTACCCACGACAAAGGCCGCCTAGGCCACGCACAGGGCTCCGGCCTCGCTCAGCCCAGCGCCGCGACCTTGTCCCGGTACCCCCGCACCGGCGCCGAGTCCTTGTACGGCTCCAACCGGCGCTCGAAGTCCTTCACGTACTCCACCGCCCGTACCGACCGCATCTCCGCCGCGGCCCCCGCCGCCTCCGCCCCCAGCTGACAGGCCTGGTCCAGCTCACCGAGGCCCAGCCGGGCGGAGGCGAGCACCACACGGCAGAACAGCCGGCTGCGCGCGTACGACGGCGCCCGCAGCTGCAGGGAACGCTCAGCGTGCTGCGCCGCCGCCCGGAACTGCTGCAGATCCCGGTGCGCGTGCCCGAACTCGTCCGCCAGCTGCGCCTCGTCGAAGAACCGCGCCCAGTGCGGCACTTCGTCCCCCGAGCGGGCCGCCTCGAGCGCCCGCTCGGCCCGCACCAGCGACCCCGTACAGCTGCGCACCTCCCCCAGCACCCCGTGCCCCCGCGCCTCGGCGGCGTGCAGCAGCGCCTGCACCACGGGCGGCGCGTTCGTCCCGACCCCCTGCTGGGCCACCCGCGCCAGCTGCACGGCCTCCCGGCCGTGCCCGAGATAGACGGCCTGCCGGCTCATGGTGACCAGCACGTACGCGCCGTACGCCCGGTCCCCCGCCGCCTGTGACAGCCGCAGCGACTGCACGAAGTACCGCTGCGCCAGCCCGTGCGCCGCGATGTCGTACGACGTCCAGCCCGCGAGCCGGGTCAGGTCCGCCGCCGCCGCGAACAGCTTGCGACCCGTCTGCTCGCCGTAGGTGCCCCGCAGCATCGGCTCGCACTCGTGCTCCAGATACCGCACCAGCGCCTGCCGGGCATGCCCGCCGCCGTACATGTTGTCGAGGGTGCGGAAGAGCTCCCCGACCGAGCGGAGCGCGGCGATGTCGCCGCCGGTGACCTTCTGGCCGGGCCCGCGCTCCCCCGTGCCGCGCTGCCGCGGGACGACCGGGCGGCCCTGGACCGGGACCTTGACCGGCTGTTCGCCACGGGCCACCTTGTCGTCGGCGCGGCCGATCAGCCAGTCCCGGCTCGGCACCACCAGGCCCGCCGGGGTGAACGCGATCTTGCGGAGCTCGGCGTGCGAGCCCGAGTCCTTGCGCCACAGCCCGCCGACGATGTCGACCGCCTCCTCGGGTGTCGCGGCGAACTCCAGCCCGGCGTAGACGGGGGCGCAGGCGTCGAGCCCCAGGTCCTGGGCGGTGAGCCGGCGTCCGAGGCGCCGGGTGAAGACCTCGGCGATGAGGGCGGGGGTGGTGCCGCGGGGCTGCTGGCCTCTCAGCCACCGGGTCACGGACGTCTTGTCGTATCTGAGATCAAGCCCGTGTTCGAGACCGAGTTGGTCCACGCGACGGGCGAGCCCCGCGTTGGAGAACCCCGCTTCTGCGATGAGCGCGGCGAGCTGTCGGTTGGGAGTGCGCTGCGCGGGTCGTTCCGTCATCTGCGGTGCGGTCTCCTGCCTTTCGGGCCGTCCCGGTGCCATGCCGGCGACCGGGTGCCCGGATTGCCTGTGAGCAGCCCTTATGGCCTCTGTGAACGGCGCGAATGTAGCGGAGAGTGAGCAGCCGGTCGCACACTTCGACGCTCGTTCATCCGATCGTGTGAGGATTGGCCCCTGAGCTGACGCGAGACGGTCGGTCGTACAGTGGCGTAGGCATGTTTCGTGCCTTACGCATGACCCGTACGTTTCTCGTGTCCTACCAGGGAGGCGCTTGCCGTGAGTGAGCTGCGGTTCGTCCGCATGGGGTTCGGCACCGACGCCGTGGACTACCAGGCGGCCTGGGACGAGCAGCGCCGCGTGCACGCGGCGCGCTTCACCGACGAGGTCCCCGACACGGTGCTGCTCCTGGAGCACCCGCCGGTGTACACGGCCGGCCGCCGCACCGCGGACAACGAACGCCCCCTCGACGGCACCCCCGTCATCGACGTGGACCGCGGCGGCAAGATCACCTGGCACGGACCGGGCCAGCTGGTCGGCTACCCGATCCAGAAGCTGCCGCGCCCGGTGGACGTGGTCGCGCACCTGCGCCGGCTCGAGGAGGCCATGATCCACGTCTGCGCGGAGTTCGGCGTCGAGACCAGCCGGGTGGAGGGCCGGGCCGGCGTCTGGGTCCTCGGCGACCCCGTGGAGCAGCGCCCGGCCATCGGCGGGCTCTCCCTCGACTTCGACCCCCGGCTCACCGACGAGGAGTTCGACCCCCGTCTCAACGGCCCCGAGTACGCCCCCTCCAACGCCGGCCAGCGCCGCGAGGACCGCAAGATCTGCGCCATGGGCATCCGGGTCGCCAAGGGCGTCACCATGCACGGCTTCGCCCTGAACGTGAACCCGGACACCTCGAACTTCGACAAGATCATCCCCTGCGGGATCCGCGACGCCGGGGTCACCTCCCTCGCGCACGAACTGGGCCGCGAGCTGGCCATCGCCGACGTCCTGCCGGTCGTCGAGCGGCACTTGGCGGACGTACTGGCGAACGCGGAGCTGAAGCCGCGGGCCGTCGAGAAGACCTCCGTCTGACCCGGGAATGCGCCTTCGCCGACCGGGGTTGCCCCACGCGGAAGGCCATATACATCACGGGCGTACCCTGGTGTACGCCGACGAATCGAAGCTACAGGGAGCCGCTGTGTCCGCAGTCACCCCCGACGGACGCAAGATGCTGCGCCTGGAGGTCCGCAACAGCCAGACCCCCATCGAGCGCAAGCCCGAGTGGATCAAGACGCGGGCGAAAATGGGTCCCGAGTACACCAAGATGCAGAACCTCGTGAAGAGCGAGGGGCTGCACACCGTATGCCAGGAAGCCGGCTGCCCCAACATCTACGAGTGCTGGGAGGACCGCGAGGCGACCTTCCTCATCGGCGGCGACCAGTGCACCCGGCGCTGCGACTTCTGCCAGATCGACACCGGCAAGCCCGAGGCCCTCGACCGTGACGAGCCGCGCCGCGTGGGCGAGTCCGTGGTCACCATGGACCTGAACTACGCCACCATCACCGGCGTCGCCCGCGACGACCTGGCCGACGGCGGCGCCTGGCTGTACGCGGAGACGGTCCGTCAGATCCACGCCCAGACGGCCGGCCGCGAGGGCGGCCACACCAAGGTCGAGCTGCTGGCCCCCGACTTCAACGCGGTCCCCGAGCAGCTGGCGGAGGTCTTCTCCTCCCGGCCCGAGGTCTTCGCGCACAACGTCGAGACGGTCCCCCGGATCTTCAAGCGCATCCGCCCCGGCTTCCGCTACGACCGCTCGCTGAAGGTCATCACGGCCGCCCGCGACCACGGCCTGGTCACCAAGTCGAACCTCATCCTCGGCATGGGCGAGACCCGCGAGGAGGTCAGCGACGCACTGCGGCAGCTGCACGAGGCCGGCTGCGAACTGGTCACCATCACCCAGTACCTGCGGCCGTCCGTGCGCCACCACCCCGTGGAGCGCTGGGTAAAGCCGCACGAGTTCGTGGAGCTGAAGGAGGAGGCCGAGCAGATCGGCTTCTCCGGCGTGATGTCCGGCCCGCTGGTCCGCTCCTCCTACCGGGCCGGCCGGCTCTACCAGATGGCGGTGGAGCTGCGTCAATCCACCCAGGCGGTCTGATGGCACGGAGTGCCACTCCAAACGTGTGAATCTGGGCACAAGCAACTACCGCCCGGTAGTGGCCGATTGGCGCGGTCCTGGACGTCCTCGCAGATGGGGGCGGCATCAGGGCCGCGTCAGCGTTTTGACCCCCCGTATCAAGGTTTCATTGGTGTTTGACCGGTCGGTCACGCCCTGGTAACACCAATCAGTGACCCTGGCTGTACACCCCGTGCACCACTCACCAGAGCCGACCTTCCCGAGGGGGACCTCCATCATGCAGGCCGCGCCCGTTCGCGCCACCGCCATCCCGTCCTTCACCGATGCACTCCGTGCCGTCGAATCGCTGCTCCTGAGCAGCGGTCAGCGCACCGCTCGTCGCAACGCCTGGACCTCCGTCCTGGAGGACCGCCGCCGGGCCAAGGACCGGGTGGAGGCGCAGCGCGTCCTCGACCAGGTCACCGTCATCCACCCCTGACCGTCCCCGACCGTCCCCTTCTTCCGGGCACTGCCGTCGTCGGCGCTTCCGGGGCCACGTAGACTTCGTGCCATGGCGAGGAAGGACACAGCAGCGGACGCCGCTGCGAACCCCGGGCGACTGAAGCAGATCGCCCTGACGTACAAGATGACCCGCAAGGCCGACAAGAAGATCGGTCTTGTACTCGCGGCTGTCGGCATCGGCATCTTCGGTGTTTTCCTCGCGATCGGCTTCTTGATCGGTCACCCCATCTATCTCGGGATCCTGGGCCTGCTGCTCGCCTTCCTCGGGACGGCGATCATCTTCGGGCGCCGGGCCGAGCGGGCGGCCTTCGGGCAGATGGAGGGCCAGCCGGGCGCCGCAGCGGCCGTGCTGGACAACATCGGCCGGGGCTGGACCACCACTCCGGCGGTGGCGATGAACCGCAGCCAGGACGTGGTGCACCGGGCCGTCGGCAAGGCCGGCATCGTCCTGGTCGCCGAGGGCAACCCGAACCGGGTGAAGAGCCTGCTGGCCGCCGAGAAGAAGAAGATGAACCGCATCGTCGCGGACGTACCGGTGCACGACATCATCGTCGGCACGGGCGAGGGACAGACCGAGCTCAAGAAGGTCCGTACGGCGATGCTCAAGCTTCCGCGGGTGCTGACCGGCCCCCAGGTGACGGCCACCAACGACCGGCTGCGCGCGATGGGCGACCTGATGAGCAACATGCCACTGCCCAAGGGCCCGATTCCCGGGCGTGGCCTTCCGGGCCGCCCGAAGAGCCGCTAGTCGCAGCGAGGATCACCCCAAGCCTCACCTTCCCGCCCACTTTCCCGGGCGGGAAGGTGAGGCTTTCTTCGTTGGGCGACAGACCACGGGCGTCGGATCCGCGATAAGTACTACTCATCGGCAGAGGTTGGTTCGCCAAGCTTGGCGGACAGCGCGCCCCCTCGATGGTCGACGATCACGGAGGAAAACCGCTCCAGCTGCGATGATGCGGATCCGCATGACGAGGTCTGGCCCTTCCTTGTGTCGCCTGTGTTGCGCCTGAGAAAAATAAGTATGCCTATCACCTTGACGCGCACACCCTCCTGGACCAATAAATACCACTCATAAGAACCGGGGGTATGGAGGAGGAACACCACACATGAGACCCCTACGCATGGGAGCGGGGGCGGTGAAGGCGCTCGCGACCGCGGCCGTCGTCTTCGCAGCCGTACTAACTGCCCAACCTGCCTACGCGGCGACGACGAACTTCTACGTCGACCCGGTCAACGGCAGCGACAGCAACTCCGGAACCAGCACTGCCGCAGCGTTCAGGACCGTGCAGGCCGCCCAGGCCGCGGTCCGGGCCGTCAACGCGAACATGTCCGACGACATCGTCGTGAACCTGCGCGGCGGCACCTACTCCCTCACGGCACCCATCACCTTCGGCACCAGCGACTCGGGCACGAACGGCCACACGGTCGTCTACCAGGCCTACAACGGGGAGACGCCCGTCATCACCGGTGGCAAGGCGATCACCGGATGGACCGCGGCGACCAACGGCGAGTACAAGGCGTCCGTGGGCAGCCTCAACTTCAGGCAGCTCTACGTCAACGGGGTCCGCGCCACCCGGGCCCGCTTCCCCGACGTCGGCACGGACTTCCAGCTCCAGGGCAGCGACAAGCCCAACAAGCTGCTGAAGGTGCTCAGCTCGCAGATCTCCAACTGGGGCAACCTCAACCAGGTCGAGATGATGCTGGAGACGCAGTGGGGCGAGAGCTACCTGCGGCTGAAGTCGTTCACCTCCGCGGGCGGCATCGCCAACGTGTCGATCCAGGACCACGAGGCGGGCATCCTCTTCCCGCGTCCCTGGCCCCAGCTCTCCGACGGCTCCCCCCTGCACTTCGAGAACGCCCACGAGTTCCTCAACGAACCGGGCGAGTTCTACGTCGACACGGCCGCGCAGACCGTCTACTACAAGCCCCGCCCCGGCGAGGACATGTCCACGGCGTCCGTGCAGGCGCCCACGATCAAGACGCTCTTCGACATCAAGGGCACCAGCCTCGACAGTCCCGTCCATGACCTGCGCTTCTCGGGGATCACCTTCACCGGGACCACCTGGATGGAAGCGACCGACAACGGCTACCTCAACGGCCAGGGCGGCAACTACAACATCTCCGCCGACACCTCCAACCACCAGTACGTGGGCCGCCCGCCGGCCGGGGTCCAGGCGGCGGACGCCGACCGTGTCTCCTTTACCGGGAACTCCTTCACGCAGATGGGGGCCACGGCCCTCGACCTGTCCCACGGTGTGCACGACAGCACCGTGACCGGGAACCTCGTCTACGACATCGCCGGCAACGGGATCATGGTCGGCAAGTTCTCCGACCCGACCGTGGAGATGCACACCGTCTACAACCCGCCCAGCTCACCGGCGGGTGAGGACGCCCGGGAGGTGGTCAAGAACGTCACGGTGAAGGACAACCTGATCACCCAGATCGGCGAGGACTACCCCGGAACCGCTGGCATCGACGCGGGCTTCGTCAACAGCACCACCATCGACCACAACGACATCTCCGACGCTCCGTGGGCCGGGATCTCGCTGGGCTGGGGCTGGCAGTCGGCGGCCAACGCCGAAGGCAACAACAGCATCAGCTACAACCGGATCGGCAACGTGATGAACCGGCTGTGCGACTCGGCCGCCATCTACCACCTGTCCAACGACCCGGGCACGGTCATCAACGGCAACTACATCCACGACGTGCTGCGGACGCCGACCGCCTGCGGCAATGCCGTGGCCGGCCTCTACACGGACGAGGGGTCGAACAACATGACCCTCTCGAACAACGTGATGTCGCAGACGGACGGTCTCGTCAACCAGAACGCCAACGGCTCCAACGTCACCCTCACCAACAACACGACGTCCGGCGACACGGTCATCAAGGCCTCCGGTCTCGAGTCCGCCTACCAGGGGCTGGCGGCGAAGCTCAACCTCGCCTACAACAAGCCGGCGTCCGCGTCGTCGGTCTACGCTTCGAACACCCCGCCCTCCAACGCCGTCGACAACAACGGTACGACCGGCTGGTCGCCGACCGGCAGCGACACCTCGGCCTGGTGGCAGGTCGACCTGGGGCAGGCCTACCAGCTCGGACAGTTCTCCCTGACCACCCGCCAGGACCTGGACCAGTCCTCGACCCGGGGCAACTTCGAGGTCCGGGCGTCCAACGACCCGTCCTTCGCCACGTACACCGTCGTGGGACGCCAGACCAGCACCCTGCCGCTCGCGGCCACCCTCAGCGGTGACATCAACGTCCGCCAGGCCTTCCGCTACGTCCGCGTCGCCAAGACCGACGGGGCCTACTTCTACATCACGGACTTCTCCGTGCAGCGGACGGGCGGGGCGCTGGAGGACCAGACCGGCACGCCGAACACCAACCCGTCGACCTACTACTCGATCAAGAACGTCAACAGCGGCCTGGTGATGGACGTCAACGGCGCCTCCACCGCCGACGGCGCGAGCGTCATCCAGTGGCCGAACTCGGGCAACGCCAACCAGCAGTGGACCATCGTTCCGGTCAGCGGGCAGCTCGACAAGATCGTGAACAGGAACAGCGGCAAGGTCCTCGACTTCGGCTGGGCCAGCCACTGGAGGGGCACCGCGCTGCAGCAGAGCACCTACAACGGCAGCAACAACCAGCTGTGGTACTTCGAGCAGACCACCGGTGGATACCTGATCCGCAACTTCGAGAGCAAGCAGATCCTGGAGGTGAGCAACAGCTCGACCGCGAACGGGGCCACCATCGCCCAGTACATGCCCTTGAACCAGCCCAACCAGGCTTGGACGATCCAGTGACAGCCTGACCGACCAAGGTCCCCGGACGGTGGACCGGCGAAGGGGCGCTCGCAGATGCCGCGGGCGCCCCTTCGGGTGTGCGGGGAGGGTCAGATGCGGACCTCGACCGTGCGGGCCAGTCGGTCGTGCAGGCCCCGGCCGTCGCGGTCCCAGACCAGGGCGGGGATGGCGACGCACAGGAGGGCGGTGCGGACGAGGGCGCGCAGCGGGCTGGGGCGGCCCGTGTCGAGGGCGACCACGCGCAGGCCGAGCAGGCGCTTGCCCGGAGTGAAGCCGATGGTGCCGACGGTGAGGACGCCGAGCACGAAGAAGACCAGCAGGGCCCAGTTCCCGGTGGTCTGAGGACGGTAGCCGTGCGTGATGAGACCGTATGCGATCAAGAGGCACAGGCCCCAGTCGACCGCCAGGGCGGCGAGCCTGCGGCCGGGGCGGGCGATCGAGCCCGGCCCCTGCTCGGGCAGACCCAGCTGCTCTCCGCGGTATCCGAAGTCGACACCGGCTTCCTCGGCGGCCGCGCGGGGGCCGGAGAGCCACGATCCAACTGCTTCCCTCTTGTCCACGCGTCCACGGTACTGCCCGCGTTTCGGGATACGGACAGGTGGGGTCAACCGGGCAGGGTCCGGTTAACTTGTGCGAAACAAATGGGTCACGCCCGAGAAATCACCCGTCCCTAGTGTCGAGGTCAGCGTGTGCCACCGCACTGGCCGCACGAACGAACTACCACCCCGGCACGGGAACGGCCGGGAGTAGGAGGAGCTGGATGTTCCAGAACGCCGACGAGGCCAAGAAGTTCATCGCGGACGAGGACGTCAAGTTCGTCGACGTCCGCTTCTGCGACCTGCCGGGCGTCATGCAGCACTTCACGGTGCCCGTCGAGTCGTTCGACCCGGACGAGGAGCTCGCGTTCGACGGTTCGTCGATCCGTGGTTTCCAGGCCATCCACGAGTCCGACATGGCGCTGCGCGCGGACCTGTCGACCGCCCGGGTCGACGCCTTCCGCCGTGACAAGACGCTCAACATCAACTTCTTCATCCACGACCCGATCACGGGCGAGCAGTACTCCCGTGACCCGCGCAACGTGGCGAAGAAGGCCGAGGCGTACCTCGCGTCGACCGGTATCGCGGACACCGCGTACTTCGGTCCCGAGGCCGAGTTCTACGTCTTCGACTCCGTCCGCTTCGCCACCTCGGCGAACGAGAGCTTCTACCACATCGACTCCGAGGCCGGCGCCTGGAACACCGGCGCCCTCGAGGACAACCGTGGTTACAAGGTCCGCTACAAGGGCGGTTACTTCCCGGTCCCGCCGGTCGACCACTTCGCCGACCTGCGTGCCGAGATCTCCCTGGAGCTGGGCAAGGCCGGTCTTCAGGTCGAGCGCCAGCACCACGAGGTCGGCACCGCCGGCCAGGCCGAGATCAACTACAAGTTCAACACGCTGCTCGCCGCGGCCGACGACCTCCAGCTCTTCAAGTACATCGTGAAGAACGTGGCCTGGCGCAACGGCAAGACCGCGACCTTCATGCCGAAGCCGATCTTCGGCGACAACGGCTCGGGCATGCACGTGCACCAGTCCCTGTGGCAGGGCGGCTCCCCGCTCTTCTACGACGAGGCCGGTTACGCGGGCCTGTCGGACACCGCCCGCTACTACATCGGCGGCATCCTCAAGCACGCTCCGTCGCTGCTCGCGTTCACCAACCCGACGGTGAACTCGTACCACCGTCTGGTGCCGGGCTTCGAGGCGCCGATCAACCTGGTGTACTCGCAGCGCAACCGCTCCGCTGCCATGCGTATCCCGATCACGGGCTCCAACCCGAAGGCCAAGCGCGTCGAGTTCCGCGCGCCCGACTCCTCCGGCAACCCGTACCTGGCCTTCTCGGCGCTGCTGCTCGCGGGCCTGGACGGCATCAAGAACAAGATCGAGCCGGCCGAGCCGATCGACAAGGACCTCTACGAGCTGGCTCCCGAGGAGCACGCCAACGTGGCGCAGGTCCCGACCTCGCTCCCGGCCGTCCTCGACTCGCTCGAGCGCGACCACGAGTTCCTGCTCGCCGGTGACGTCTTCACGGCCGACCTGATCGAGACCTGGATCGACTTCAAGCGCGCGAACGAGATCGCCCCGCTGCAGCTGCGTCCGCACCCGCACGAGTTCGAGCTGTACTTCGACGTGTGATCGACCCGTAGCTCACGGTCCGTCCTGCGGCGCCCCCGTTCCGGTTTCTCCGGGCGGGGGCGCCGTCGTATGGTTTCTGGCACTGCTGTTCGACAAGGGCCGGATGGCCGACCGGGGGGACACGGGGATGCCCGAACAGGACGACGACGAGCGGGAATTCGACATCCGGTGGGCCGACCGGGCCGAGCACAAGGAGCCCTCGGCCAGGGCCCGGATGCTGGCGGCCCGCTGGAAGGAGAACCCGCCCGAGCCACAGCCCTTCCGCCCCGACCCCCGGCGGGTCGGCCCGCGCCCGCGATCGCCGTGGCGCTCGACGGCGCTCGTGCTGGGCTGCGTCGCCGCGGTGATCCTGGTGTTGGGGTACGCGCGGTTCCAGGCGCCGTTCTAGCGCGGGCGGTGGGCTCGCCCGGGTCACGGCGTTGGTCACGGCGTTCGACCGGGACCTTTTGCAGCTCCTAGGGCCGATCGGAACCACTTCATGGCATTGGCCGGGTGCACACTGGCAGTGGGACGAGTGCCTGACTGCGGGGTGATGGCAGATGCAGAGCCGCTTCCGGAGCGACCGGCGGTTGACCGTGCGGATGACGGTCACCATGTTCCTGCTCGGATTGTTGTACGTGGCCTTCGTCGCCGCGCTGATCGTGCTGCTGAAGTCGTGGCTGCTGGTCGTCGTGCTGATGGCCGCGATGTTCGTGGCGCAGTTCTGGTTCTCCGACCGGATCGCGATGTTCGCCATGCGCGGGCGGGTCGTGGAGCGCGAGGAGTATCCCGAGCTGCACGCGGTGGTGGACCGGCTGTGCGCGATCGCGGACATGCCGAAGCCGGTGGTCGCCGTGTCCGACATGGACATGCCGAATGCCTTTGCGACCGGGCGGAATCCCGATCACGCGGTGGTCTGTGTGACCACCGGCCTGCTGCGCCGGCTGGAGCCGGCCGAGCTGGAGGGCGTGCTCGCGCACGAGCTGTCGCATGTGGCGCACAAGGACGTCGCCGTGATCACGATCGCCTCCTTCCTCGGGGTGATCGCGGGACTGATCGTGCGGTTCGCCTTCTACAGCCAGCTGTTCGGCGGTGGACGGCGCGACCAGAACACCGCGGCGGTCTTCGCCGTCGTGATGGGTGTCTCGGCGGCCGTGTACGCGCTCAGCTTCCTGCTGATCAGGGCGCTGTCCCGGTACCGGGAGCTGGCCGCGGACCGGGCGGCCGCGCTGCTCACCGGACGGCCCTCGGCGCTGGCGTCCGCGCTGACCAAGGTCTCCGGCGACATCGCCCGGATCCCCACCAAGGACCTGCGCACCGCCCAGGCCTTCAACGCCTTCTACTTCACGCCGGCGGCGGGCAAGGAGCCCGGCATCGAGCGGTTCTTCTCCACGCATCCGAGCCTGGAACAGCGACTGGACCAACTGGGGCGGATCTCCGCCGAGTTGGGTGAGGCTGCCACCCCCGAGAAGTGATCCGGAAAGGGATGATGCATGGGGCTCCTGGACATTCTGCTCGGCCGTACCAAGCCGGCTCTGCCCGATCTCGACCAGCTCTTCGGGCTGCCTTCGGCGGCCGTGACCCTCGAGGCCGCGGCCGGTTTCACACCGACCGGCAGTGGCGCGGTGTGCTTCGCCACGGTCGAGGGCGCGGCCTTCGAGCAGACGCACCGGGAGGTCCAGGCCCTGCTGGACGCGGACGCCGACCGGGACGGGCCGCCGGTGCAGCTGCGCCAGGACGAGTTCGGTTACTCCTGGCTGGTCTCGGAGCGTTCCCCCGAACAGCTGTCGGAGCTGGTCAACGATCTGCACGCGGTGAACAGTTCGATGGAGGTCAACGGCTTCGGGCCGCAACTCCTGTGCTCCCTGGCCTCGTTCGTGGGCGAGGGCGGCAGGCGGCTGGCGCTGGTGTACCTCTACAAACGCGGCACGTTCTATCCGTTCGCGCCGCTGCCCGATGGCGGGCAGCGGCGCGACAACGCGCTGGAGCTGCAGATCAAGGCGGCGCTCGGCGGTGACCTGAAGATGGAGCAGGATCTCAGCCGCTGGTTCCCGGTATGGGGCGCCCCCGGCCTGTAGCTAACCCTTCTCGCGCTGCTGGCGGCGGGACTCCAGGGGGCGCTCGCGCTGGTAGCGGCGCTCCCACTTGGCCTGCTGGTCACGGCGTTTGCGGTAGGCCTGGTAGGTGGCCGGCGCGGAACCCGACGAGCTGCCCCCCGGCGACGAGGACGACGACGAGGACGACGCCGACGACGAGTCGCGGCCGTACTGCAGGTAGAGGAAGAGCACGCCGGCCGCGGCCAGCCACCAGACGTGGTTTCCGAATCCCAGGAAAACCAGGACGACGGTCCCGGCGATCAAGATGGTGCCCATGACGGGCCTCCGTGAGCGTGGGTGTGTGTACAAGCGGTGATGATCGGTCCCCCCGACGGGGCGCTGGGGGAGGGCGTCCTTCCGTCGGTGCGTAGAGAGTAGCCCCGAGTCCGCGGGGTGATGCCTGTTCTGCCGAAAGCGGTGGTGGGCGGCTCCGCAACGTGTGTCCAGAGTACGGACGCGATCACACGGCGTGCATCTCCTTTTCGGCGCCGAGAAGCGGCCGCCCGGAAGACGGACGCGGCTACGGCCGCCGGTTCGGGGTGAGTTGCAGGTGGCGTTCCACCACGTCGCGGGCCACGTCGGTCAGTCGGCGGCGGTGGGAGCGGGCGTGGGAGCGGAGCAGCTCGAAGGCCTCACCGACCGAGATGGAGAGTCCGGCGGCGAGGGTGCCCTTGGCCTGTTCGATGACGATACGGCTGGTCAGGGCCCGGCCCAGCTGGTCGGCGAGGGCGCGGGACTCGGCCAGCCGACGCTCCCGGTCCAGGACGCAGCCGGCCACGTCGGTGAGCGACTGGCCGAGGTCGAGGAGGTCGGGGCGCAGCGGCGCGCTGCCGGGGCCCAGCAGGATCAGGGCGCCCAGGGTGTGGGCCCCGACCCGCAGGGGTAGGCCGGCGGCGCGGCCGTAGCCCAGTTCGAGGGCCCGTCCGGCGAACCGCGGCCAGTCGCGGCGGGCGGGCTCGCGGGTGAGGTCGGTGTCCGGGACCGGGCGGCCGGTGCGGCGGGCCTGCGGGCCGGGTCCCTCGTCGCGGTCGAAGGCGTCCCGGGCGAGGCGGACCAGGGCCGGGTCGGTGCCGGTCACCCGGGGGGAGGCGTGGTCGTCGGGGACGTAGACGACGGTCGCGGCGCAGCCGCCGAGCACCTCGGTGCCGTGGGCGGCGAGGGCGGTGAGGAGGCCGGTGGGGTCGGACGGCTCGTCCGTCCGGCTCGCCGCGAGGTCGACGAACACATCCGCCAGCCGTTGCTGTGACACCGGCTCGCTCATGTCTCTCTCCTCCGCCTGTCACCGTCGGCCACGGACCGGGTCCCCGGAGTCCCGCCCGTCCACTCCCGGGCCGCTCCCCCACTCAGTCGAGCCGCAGCTCGCCCCGCACGATCCGGTCGGCCACGGAGTGTGCGGAGCCGCTGTCGGCGAAGGCCCGTGCCTTGATGAGTTCCAGTGCGTCGGCCACCAGGCAGTCGAGCTGCACGGAGACCATGCCGGCGGCCTGGTGCACCAGGGCCCGCAGATCGGTGCCGCCGAAGAGCTCGGGGTCGCCGTCCGGGGTGAGGATCATGGTGCGGGTGAGCGCGTCGGCGACCAGGGCGAAGGTCTCGGTGCCGAGCACGCGCGGGGTCGCGTCGAAGACGGTGAGGGCACCGACACAGGTGCCCGCCACGCTGAGCGGCACGGCCGACACCTCCTCGATGCCCAGCTCGGTCAGGGCGGGCCCGTACCCCGGCCAGCGGTCGGTCTTGATCGAGCCGGACGCGGTCACCGCTCGAACGTCTCGGGTCGCGTCCCGGGCCGGGCCCTCGCCGAGCAGGAACTCCAGCTCCTGGACGGCCCGGGCCGGTTCGTCGGAGGCCGCCAGGGCGAGTTGGTCGAAGGTGGCGCCGACCAGGGTGACGGCGGCGCTCGTGGTGCCGCAGGCCGCCGCCACGGCGGTCATGAACAACGGGCGCGGGGTACCCGTCGCCACGGCCCGGCCCGCGAGCCGGCTCACATAGTCCTCATGGAGCCGGGCCGAGGCCAGGTGGCGGGCGGCCGTCGAACGGTGGACCCGTGCCATCCACAGATGGGCGTCCCGGCCGACCGCGGTGGTGGCCCGGCCGGCGAGGACTTCGTGCCGTGCGGCGCTGTCGGTCTCGTGCTCGGCGAGGGCGCGCGCGCCACTCGCCTTCCGCCACGCGAAAGCCCTGGGATCGGCGGGCCCGCCTCCAGTGGCCATGCCGGCATGGTACGCCCCGCCTCTCGACCAGGGTGTTCGTCACACGTCCGGCGCCGCCCTGACCACCCCGGCGGCGATCGCCGCGCCCAGGGTGGCGTGGTCGTGGACGGTCTGGTCGGCGTAGGCGAGGGCGAACTCGGTGACGGCGCGGTCGAAGGTGTCGGCACCGCCGAGGTAGGCGGCGATGGCGACACGGTCACCGGAACGGGCGTGGGCACGGGCCAGGGCGGTGCCGCAGAGGCGGGCGTAGGCGTGCAGGTCGGAGGGGCTCATTCCGGCGATGTCGGCCGAGCCCTTCATGTCCCGCAGCTGGCGCCAGTAGAAGGCGCGCCCCTGGGGCCCGCTCATCCACCCGAGGAAGATGTCACCGGCCGCCTGCATCAGCCGCTGTCCCGCCACCACCCGATGCCCCGGATGGATGTACGGCCCCTGCGGCAGATGTTCCTCCAGTACGGATCTGCGGGCTTCCTTGATCTGCAGGAACAGCGGGTCGTCGGTGTCCCGCCCGGCGAGCAGCACCACGAAGCACCGCATGCCCACACTGCCCACCCCGACGACCTTGCGGGCGGCGTCCACGAAGCGGTAGCGGTCCAGGAGCAGACGGCGCTCCTCGGAGAGGGTGGAGCGGTAGTCGCTGAAGATCTTGCGCAGGGAGGCCGTGTCGGAGACGCCCGCGGGTTCCAGCAGCGGTGGGTCCTGGACGAGCCGTCGGCGGCCGTCGACGACCTCGGTCAGCTTGCCGAGGGCCTGGAGGCTGGTGCGGCGCCGGGCCCTGGTCAGACTGGACGCGGACTGCCGTCGCCGGCGCGCGGAACGCACCAGCGGCGCCAGGGACTCGGCGTCGATGCACTCGTACCAGACCTCCAGCTCACCGCGCCGGGCCAGCCGCCGCATGGCGGTCCGGTAGGCGCCCACCGCCGCCAGTGCGGCGCCCTCGGCCCTGGGTTCGGGGTGCCCGTTCTCCCGGGCGGCCACGACGACGGAGGCGGCGAGCCGCTGCACGTCCCACTCGAAGGGTCCCTGGAACGTCTCGTCGAAGTCCTTGAGGTCGAACAGGAGACTGCGTTCCGGGGAGGCGTACAGCCCGAAGTTCAGCAGATGGGCGTCGCCGCACAGCTGCACGGTGAGCCCGGTGTGCGGCCGGGAGGCGAGATCGGCGGCCATCACGGCGGCGGCCCCGCGCAGAAAGGCGAACGGCGAGGCGGCCATCCGTCCGTACCGGATCGGCAGCAGCTCGGTCAGCCGGTCCCGTCCCTGCCGCTCCAGCACGGCGACGGGGTCGGCCCGGTCGACGGACGGAACCCAGCCGGCATGCCCCGACCGGGCGACCCGCTTACGAGCGCCTCGCCCCCGCTCGGCACGGGCAGCGGGGTCGGCGGTGGAGCCGGAGGCGGTCATGGGGCGGGGTGGGGGTGCGGGGCGGGCGGAGCCGACGTGGCCGCGGCCGTCGCGGGGGTGGCCGTCGCGGGGGTGGCCGACGTGGCCGGGGCCGTCGCGCTTGTGGCCGTCGCGCTTGTGGCCGTCGCCCGGTGTGTCCGCTGTCGTGTGCCGTGTCCGGCCATCGCGCCTCCCTCGCCGTGTCCGTGCTGGGGGCGGTCTCGGTGGTCGCCCACTGGTCGCCCCGGCTCGCCGCCTCTTGATCGCAGTGAATGCGGGGCGCGGGCCGGGCGCATGCCGGGTTCCGGCGATCGGGTGACGGAGGAGGTGGGACCCGTTGTCAGTGGTGTCGGGGATGATGCAAACAGGGTCGACGGGGTGGAGGGCGGATGGACGGCACGCAGCGGCATGTGGGTGTGGCGGAGCGGCGCGCGCGGCTGGCGGTGCGGCACCGGCTCGTGGGGGCGGCACGGGGTGCGACGCCGGAGGAGATCGCCGACGCGCTCGTGGCCCTGCACGGCACGGATCCGGCGACGGTGTACCTGGCGCTGGGCGCGCGCCTCGCGGACGCGGCACGGACCGTCGCCGAGACGGACCGGGCGCTGTACGAGGACCGTTCCCTGGTCAGGATGCACGGCATGCGGCACACGGTGTTCGTGTTCCCCACCCACCTCACCGCGGTCGTCCACGCGTCGACCGGCCTCGCCGTGGCCGCCCGTGAGCGTGCCTCGCTGGTGAAGGACATGGCGAAGGCGGGAGCCCCGGACGCGGCCTGGCTGAAGGAGGTCGAGGAGTCGGCGCTGGCCGCGCTGGCCCGCCGCGGTCAGGCGACGGCGACGGAACTCGCCGAGGACGAGCCGCGGTTGAGAGAGCAGTTCGTGTACGCGGCCGGGAAGAGCTACGAGGGTGTGCACACCGTCTCGTCGCGGCTGCTGCGGGTGCTGGGCGTGGAGGGCAAGGTCGTCCGGGGCCGTCCGCTCGGCTCCTGGACCTCCACCCAGTTCCGCTGGGCCCTCGCCCCCGCGCATCCGGAGCTCGGACTGGCCGAGTCCCAGGCGGAGTTGCTGCGCCGCTGGCTGACGGTGTGCGGGCCGGCCACGGAGGCGGACCTGAAGTGGTGGACGGGCTGGAAGGTGACCGACGTCCGGCGGGCGCTGGCGGCGATCGGGGCGCGGTCGGTGTCGCTGGACGAGGGCACGGGTTACGTCGTCGAGGGTGACGTCGATCCGGGCCCCGGGCCCGTGGAGCCCTGGGCGGCCCTGCTGCCGGGGCTGGATCCGACGGCCATGGGGTGGCAGGCCCGTGACTGGTATCTGGCGCCGGAACTGCGGCCGTCGCTGTTCGACGGCAGCGGCAACGTGGGGCCGACGGTGTGGTGGGACGGCCGGGTGGTGGGGAGCTGGGCTCAGCGTGCCGACGGCGAGATCGCCTGGCGCCTGCTGGACAGGAAAGGCGTGGGCCGGGAGGCCAGGTCGGCGATCGAGGCGGAGGCGGAGCGCCTGCGGGGTTGGCTGGGCACGACGCGGGTGACACCCCGGTTCCGGACACCCGTGGAACGGGAGCTGACGGCCTGACGCCCCGACACCGACCGTCGTGGGCAAGGGAGTCCGGTACTTCTCGATGTCCGCCGTACCACCGGGACGGGAGCGCCGGGTGCCCGGTGATGTGGGGTACCCGGCGCCGCCGGCTCACCGTGTGTAGCGCATCAGTGCCCGCACCATGTGGCACGTCGTGTCGGACGGCGGGTGGACTCCGATCGTCTCCGCCGTGCTGCGGATCGTCTCGTTGCGGGCCTGGTTCGGCACGTACACGCCCGAGTCGAGCAGGGCGATCGCCAGCCGCATCGCCTTGAGACGGCGGTTGTGCGAGACGTACCACTCACGCGGCCGCCCCGGCGGCAGCGGACGCTTCTCCAGCGGGGCGTACGGCAGGTCGAGCAGCACGGGACGGTTCGCGGTGGACTGGGTCGGCAACGGCTTCGGCTTCAGTGCGGCAGCGGGCACAGGCATCCTCCTGTCGCGGCAAGGGCGCGGAAAGAGACGGGGGCTTCGGAAACCCCCCACACCCTCGAACACTTCTTCTAGTGTACTGCCCGCCACTGACAAAAGCCCCTGGCCACAAGGGCTTTCAGCCGTCCCCAGGGGTACCGTGGGCCCCATGGAGATCTGGATCAACCCGGCCTGTTCCAAGTGCCGCAGCGCCATCGGTCTGCTCGACGCCGAGGGCGCCGAGTACACCGTCCGCCGCTACCTGGAGGACGTACCGACCGAGGACGAGATCAGGGACGTACTCGACCGTCTCGGCCTCGAACCGTGGGACATCACCCGCACCCAGGAGGCCGCGGCGAAGGAGCTCGGACTCAAGGAGTGGGCGCGCGACGGGACTTCGCGGGACCGGTGGATCAAGGCGCTCTCCGGGCACCCGAAGCTGATCCAGCGTCCGATCATCACGGCGGACGACGGCACGGCGGTGGTCGCACGCTCGGAGGAGGCCGTACGCGAGGCGCTGTCGCGGGAGTGACCCACGCATGTGTGACGCAGGTTACTTCAGGGACTCGTGTAACCAGTGAGTAACCTCGTTCGGTATCTCGTACATAGCGACGTACGCTCCCCTACCTCTTCAGGAGGCGCGCATGTCGCGTAGGAGAACTGTCAGTACGAAGAAGAAGCTCGCGATTCTGGTGAGCGCGGCGGCGGTGGCGGGCGGTGGGGCCTTCGCGATGGCGGCGACCTCGAACGCCGCGCAGACCCCGCCCGCCGCGAAGACCCTGTCGGCCGCGAACTCGACGGTCTGCCAGGGGCTGGCCACCGCCCTCGGCAACAACCAGAAGTTCATCGACGGGCAGAAGGCCGGTCCGGACGCCCAGTCCGCGGCCCGGATCGCGAACCGCGAGGCGGTCATCGCGCAGATCAAGGTCCAGCAGAAGGCGTCGGGTTGCACGGTTGGGGAGTCGGCTCAGGGCTCCCAGGCCGCGCAGCCCGCGCAGAACGGCCAGCAGGCCGGTGGCGCTCAGCAGTCCGCACCGCCCTCACCGGCCGCCTCGGCGCCCGCGGGGAACCCGGGCGCGAACGCCGGCGGCACCGCCGCGGGACAGCAGGTGTGCAACGGCTCCACCGTCACCCTCTCCGGCGAGGCCGGCGCGCCCGCCGCGTCCAGCAACCAGTTCCCGGCCGGTACGACCCTCAAGGTCACCAACCTGGACAACAACAAGTCCACGACGGTGAAGGTCACCTCGGTCTCCGGCAGCTGTGTCCTCCTCAACAACGCGGCCTTCGAACAGGTCCGCGAGCCCGGCAAGTTCCTGATCCGGCGCGCACTGATCCAGAAGGTGGGGTGAGGCCTGACGTCGTAGGAACTCAGTGAGGCGGCGGCCGAGTTGGTCGGGTGCGTCCTGCGGCAGCGCGCGGCAGCAGCGCATCCGCCCTCTCCGCCACCTTGTACGTGTCCTGGGTCCTGCTGCTCTCGGCCAGGAGCAGCGGGACCGGCGCGTCCAGGCCGAGGAAGTCGAGCGACCGGCCCCGGTGGACGGCCGCTCATTCCCATCGCATACGAGCCGTCGCAGGACCGCCGTGTCCGCGCCTGCGAACGAGCGCCCGCACCCGTGTCCCGAGCGGCGCGACGCCCTTCATACGGCCGTCGGCCCGTTCTCACAGCGTGAATCGCGCCACACCGACGCCAGGTAACACGGGGTTCACACTCGAGCAATCGACGGGAAATCGCCTGTTGACAGGCTCGCGGGCATCCAGCGCGGTGCCCCAGTGCCGCAGCGCCGCAGCACCCGCAAGTGCGATCAGACACACCCCGAAGGAAGTGGCTCGTGACCTTCAAGGCTGAGTACATCTGGATCGACGGCACCCAGCCGACGGCCAAGCTCCGTTCCAAGACGAAGATCATCGCGGGCGAGCCCGCCGGTCTGGACGCGCTGCCGATCTGGGGCTTCGACGGCTCCTCCACGAACCAGGCCGAGGGCCACTCCTCCGACCGTGTCCTCAAGCCCGTCTTCACCTGCCCGGACCCGATCCGCGGCGGCGACGACGTCCTCGTCCTGTGCGAGGTCCTGAACATCGACTTCACCCCGCACGAGTCCAACACCCGTGCCGCGCTGACCGAGGTCGCCGAGAAGTTCGCCGCGCAGGAGCCGATCTTCGGCATCGAGCAGGAGTACACGTTCTTCCAGGACGGCTACCCGCTCGGCTTCCCCAAGGGCGGCTTCCCGGCCCCGCAGGGCGGCTACTACTGCGGTGTCGGCGCGGACGAGATCTTCGGCCGTGACGTCGTCGAGGCGCACCTGGAGAACTGCCTCGCGGCGGGCCTCGCCATCTCCGGCATCAACGCCGAGGTCATGCCCGGCCAGTGGGAGTTCCAGGTCGGCCCGGTCTCCCCGCTGGAGGTCTCCGACCACCTGTGGGTGGCCCGCTGGCTGCTCTACCGCACCGCCGAGGACTTCGGCGTCTCCGCCACCCTGGACCCGAAGCCGGTCAAGGGCGACTGGAACGGTGCCGGCGCGCACACCAACTTCTCCACCAAGGCGATGCGCGAGGGCTACGACGCGATCATCACCGCCGCCGAGTCGCTGGGCGAGGGCTCCAAGCCCCTCGACCACGTCAAGAACTACGGCGCCGGCATCGACGACCGTCTGACCGGCCTGCACGAGACCGCCCCGTGGAACGAGTACTCCTACGGCGTCTCCAACCGCGGTGCCTCGGTCCGTATCCCGTGGCAGGTCGAGAAGGACGGCAAGGGCTACATCGAGGACCGCCGCCCGAACGCCAACGTCGACCCGTACGTGGTGACCCGCCTCATCGTCGACACGTGCTGCTCCGCGCTGGAGAAGGCCGGCCAGGTCTGACCCGCGCTCCTTGCTCCAGAGGCGCCGCGGACCGCTCTGTTGGTGCTCATCAGCGGCCGATTCCGGGTGGAATTCC